>NZ_PTXM01000051.1:0-1928 GCF_004343765.1 Burkholderia sp. SRS-25 | reverse complement strand
GGGTGGGCGCGGGCAGATGATCGTCGAGCCGCCGTTTGGCAAGAACGGGCACGGGATGTTTGCGGTCAAGGACGCGATACCGATTTGGTTGCCGCACTTTGAGGCGTTTGTCGGGCCGTTGGTGGCGGTGAAGCAGGTGAACTGATTCGAGGGTGGTCGAATCAGGCAGAAGGGAGGGGGCACGTGCCTGTTGTGATTACCTGCCGCTGGTCGAACGACGGAGCGCGCTTGCGAGTCGCGGCCGCTGGCATATCCGCATGGTCAACGTGACCTTTCCCAAGCGCATGAGGACATGAGCTCCCCGTGCGCCTGCGAACGGTACTTCAATGAGCGGCAGGGCTTGTGCCCTGTCTGAGAGGGCCTCGGTCAGAAAGATGAATCGAGACCCTCGTTCCCAGGTGCTTGCCGCGGCCGTTACCGACCCGATCTGAAGCGGGCATCCCCCGCGCCGGACCGAATGACCCAAGCTCATTCGTCGACGGCCGACTGCATCGCCACGTTCAAGAACATCGCCGAATGATTTCGAGGTCTTCAACACGATCGACGGAGTAGTGTCCGTCGCGGCTGTCAATGTGATACACATCGACCTTCATCGGCGTTCCAAAACGGACTGTTACCTCATAATTTTCCCCGGATTTGGGGGTGAAGCGAAAGGCGCTGTCGTATTGGTCTCGTCCCGGAAGGGCAACGCGCAGCGTCAGCAAGTGATCCGCTTGCATCCTGAGTTCGAAGTAACTTTGGTCGATATATTTATCGGCGATCGGCATTCCCAGCCTCGGCTGTTGTCGATGCGTCGAAAAGAGAATGATCGTGTGATCGTCTTTGAAACGAATACCCGCCACGCCAATGGGTTCGCCGCCCAGCGGATCGCTCGGCACGTAGCAACCCGGCAACGGAGGGGGTTGATAGAGGTAGAACGTACCTGCGCCGATTTCACGGAAGCGAACGTTTGCAGTCGGCACGCCTGGCGGTGGCATGTAGTTTGTCGTTACACACCCTGTCATCGACAAGGAGAATGCAAACATCGCCAATCGAGTCACGAGTTTCGCCGCCGATGCTTTAACTCTCATTGGTGCGCAACCTCGTGTTTTACCTCTACCGTGCCGCTATAAGCATTGGGGATCGCCCACCGTTTGCCGGTTTGTGCCGTGAGAATCATCCGATCGGATTCTGACGAAGCCGAGTAGAGGATGAAGAATCGTGCGCTAGAAGGGACGATGAAGTAGGTTTGTCTGTAGTGGCCCTTCACGAAGGTCGATCCGTCGGTGCTCTCGAATGACTCGACGTTGCTGACAACGCGCTTGTCGGCATCGAGGAACATGACATACGGCTTCAGCACCGTTGCCAGCGGCAACCACGAACTCGAAAACCATGTGCGGACGCGCAAAGTGGTTGCCGTGGACTGTTGATCCAGGGAGAAGGGAGCATAGACGCCAAGGCCGTCTGGAAATCGAGCCACCGGAGAAGTGCTCGCGTCGAAGTCAATCGTCTTTGCATCGTTCAGTGCAAGTGGCTGATAAGACATCTCTGCGTAGGTCTTCACACCTATCCGTGATTCAGCCAAAGGCGTAGCCACAAGTTGCCGGGTTGCACATCCACTAAGCGCCGCACAAATTAGCCCGATTCCAATCCAGAATTGCCGTTTCACGTCGTTCCCGAAACTCGATTTCCCAATAGATCCCTGATTACGGCAATCGGAGGCGATTCTTTAGTTCAAACGCGTGGATGAGCAATGTCCACCGCAAACAGGCCGGAACTCGGTGTCCGATGGCCGACGCAAAACGGACGTCTCACCTATCTCGGCGTACGTGTCGCCTTGGCCGGCAAGCGACCGCCATTGCGGCAATCCAGCCGCGGCTGGCACTCGGATCGCCCCAGCCGGGTATGTGGATTGCTCGCCGATACATCGGAAGAATAAAACCCACCCC
>NZ_PTXM01000050.1:0-2193 GCF_004343765.1 Burkholderia sp. SRS-25 | reverse complement strand
GAGATCTACACCGTCTAATTCGTCGGCCGCGTCAGATGTGTATACGCGACAGCCCCAATCCCGTGGCCGATTTTGTCACCACATGGGCCGGATATGACAATATGAATCCACCGCCACGGCATTACGATGCCTCACGTCGTCGCAAGGGCCCGAGCCGGTTCTCCCGCATCAAGCCCCATCGCGCCCCTCATATACCGTCTGATTGGAACATCGACCATGAGCTATAACGCCCCCGTCAAGGACATGCTGTTCGTGCTGAAGGAACTGGCCGGCATCGACGCCGTTGCGCAGTTGCCGGGCTTCGAGGATGCCGGTTACGACACGGCGCAGGCCGTGCTCGAAGAATCCGCGAAGTTCTGCGGCGAGGTGCTGGCCCCGCTGAACGTCGAAGGCGACCGCAACCCGAGCAGCTGGAAGGACGGCGTCGTGACCGCAACGCCGGGCTTCGCGGACGCGTTCCGCCAGTTCGTCGAAGGCGGCTGGCAGGGGCTGCAGCATCCGTCCGAATACGATGGCCAGGGGCTGCCGAAGCTGATCGCGACGCCGTGCATCGAGATGCTCAACGCATCGAACCTGTCGTTCGCGCTCTGTCCGCTGCTCACCGACGGCGCGATCGAAGCGCTGCTGACGGCCGGCACCGACGAGCAGAAGCAGCGCTACGTGCCGAAGCTGATCTCGGGCGAATGGACCGGCACGATGAACCTGACCGAGCCGCAGGCCGGCTCCGATCTCGCGCTGGTGCGCTCGCGCGCCGAGCCGCAGGGCGACGGCACGTACAAGGTGTTCGGCACCAAGATCTTCATCACGTGGGGCGAGCACGACATGGCGGACAACATCGTCCACCTGGTGCTGGCGCGCACGCCGAACGCGCCGGAAGGCGTGAAGGGCATTTCGCTGTTCATCGTGCCGAAGTTCATGGTCAACGACGACGGCTCGCTGGGCGCACGCAACGACGTGCACTGCGTGTCGATCGAGCACAAGCTCGGGATCAAGGCGAGCCCGACGGCGGTGCTGCAGTACGGCGATCACGGCGGCGCGATCGGCTACCTGGTCGGCGAGGAAAACCGCGGCCTCGAATACATGTTCATCATGATGAACGCGGCGCGCTTCGGCGTCGGCATGCAGGGGATCGGCGTGGCCGACCGTGCATACCAGAAGGCCGCGGAATTCGCGAAGGAGCGTGTGCAGAGCCGCCCGGTGGACGGTTCGGCCAAGCAGTCGGTGACGATCATCCATCACCCGGACGTGCGCCGCATGCTCGGCACGATGCGCGCGCTGACCGAAGGCGCACGGGCGCTGGCATACGTGGCCGCCGCGCACAGCGACATTGCCCACCGCCATTCGGACGAGGCGACGCGGGCCCGTCATCAGGCAATCTACGAGTATCTGGTGCCGGTGGTGAAGGGCTGGAGCACGGAGATGGTGAACGACGTGGCGAGCCTGGGCGTGCAGGTGCACGGCGGGATGGGCTTCATCGAGGAGACGGGCGCGGCGCAGTATTACCGCGATGCACGTATCCTGGCGATCTACGAAGGCACGACGGCGATCCAGGCGAACGACCTGGTGGGCCGCAAGACGATGCGCGACGGCGGCGCGGTGGCGAAGGCGCTGATCGCGGAGATCGGCGACACGGTGGCGGCGCTGGGCAAGCTGGACGGTGCGGCGGCGGCCTCGGTGAAGGCGCAGCTGGAGAAGGGCGCGAAGGCGCTGTCGTCGGTAGTCGACTACGTGGTGGCGAACGTGAAGCAGGACCCGAACGCGGTGTTCGCGGGCAGCGTGCCGTACCTGAAGCTGGCGGGCGTGGTGCTGTGCGGGTGGCAGATGGGCCGCGCGCTAGTGGCGGCGCACGCGAACCGCGCGAGCGATCCGGCGTTCTTCGATGCGAAGATCGCGATCGCGCAATGCTATGCGGAGCACGTGCTGGTGCAGGCAGGCGCATTCGAAGCGTCGATCGTCGGCACGAAAGGCAACGAGGGCGTGCTCGCGTTGACGGAAGACCAGTTCTGACCGGCTGACGGTCGGGACGCAGGAGGAGACAGGATTTTGACCACACAGGACTTGCTCGCGCAATACGGCCCGCGCGAATCGATGGAATACGACGTCGTGATCGTCGGCGGCGGCCCCGCCGGGCTGTCGGCGGCGATCCGGCTCAAGCAGCTGGCCGCCGAGAAAGGCACCGAGATCGGCGTGTGC
>NZ_PTXM01000049.1:0-2912 GCF_004343765.1 Burkholderia sp. SRS-25 | reverse complement strand
GAGACAGACTCGTTATAGGGTCAAGCGAACAAGTGCATGTGGTGGATGCCTTGGCGATCACAGGCGATGAAGGACGCGGTAGCCTGCGAAAAGCTACGGGGAGCTGGCAAACAAGCTTTGATCCGTAGATGTCCGAATGGGGAAACCCACTCCTTTTGGAGTATCCATGGCTGAATACATAGGCCATGCGAAGCGAACGCGGTGAACTGAAACATCTAAGTAACCGCAGGAAAAGAAATCAACCGAGATTCCCAAAGTAGTGGCGAGCGAAATGGGATGAGCCTTGCACTCTTTATTTGTATTGTTAGCCGAACGCTCTGGAAAGTGCGGCCATAGCAGGTGATAGCCCTGTAGGCGAAAACAGTATGAAAGAACTAGGTGTGCGACAAGTAGGGCGGGACACGTGAAATCCTGTCTGAAGATGGGGGGACCATCCTCCAAGGCTAAATACTCGTGATCGACCGATAGTGAACCAGTACCGTGAGGGAAAGGCGAAAAGAACCCCGGGAGGGGAGTGAAATAGATCCTGAAACCGCATGCATACAAACAGTCGGAGCCTCGTAAGGGGTGACGGCGTACCTTTTGTATAATGGGTCAGCGACTTACGTTCAGTAGCAAGCTTAACCGTATAGGGCAGGCGTAGCGAAAGCGAGTCCGAATAGGGCGTTCAGTTGCTGGGCGTAGACCCGAAACCAGGTGATCTATCCATGGCCAGGATGAAGGTGCGGTAACACGTACTGGAGGTCCGAACCCACTAACGTTGAAAAGTTAGGGGATGAGCTGTGGATAGGGGTGAAAGGCTAAACAAACCTGGAAATAGCTGGTTCTCTCCGAAAACTATTTAGGTAGTGCCTCGTGTCTCACCTTCGGGGGTAGAGCACTGTCATGGTTGGGGGGTCTATTGCAGATTACCCCGCCATAGCAAACTCCGAATACCGAAGAGTGCAATCACGGGAGACAGACATCGGGTGCTAACGTCCGGTGTCAAGAGGGAAACAACCCAGACCGCCAGCTAAGGTCCCCAAATATAGCTAAGTGGGAAACGAAGTGGGAAGGCTAAAACAGTCAGGAGGTTGGCTTAGAAGCAGCCACCCTTTAAAGAAAGCGTAATAGCTCACTGATCGAGTCGTCCTGCGCGGAAGATGTAACGGGGCTAAGCTATATACCGAAGCTGCGGATGCGAGCTTTGCTCGCATGGTAGGAGAGCGTTCCGTAAGCCTGCGAAGGTGCCTTGTAAAGGGTGCTGGAGGTATCGGAAGTGCGAATGCTGACATGAGTAGCGATAAAGGGGGTGAAAGGCCCCCTCGCCGTAAGCCCAAGGTTTCCTACGCAACGTTCATCGGCGTAGGGTGAGTCGGCCCCTAAGGCGAGGCAGAAATGCGTAGCTGATGGGAAGCAGGTCAATATTCCTGCACCATTGTTAGATGCGATGGGGGGACGGATCGCGGAAGGTTGTCCGGGTGTTGGAAGTCCCGGTCGCTGCATTGGAGAAGGCACTTAGGCAAATCCGGGTGCGTAATTCAAGGGTGTGGCGCGAGCTCCTTAGGGAGCGAAGCAATTGGAAGTGGTTCCAAGAAAAGCCTCTAAGCTTCAGTCTAATGATGACCGTACCGCAAACCGACACAGGTGGGCGAGATGAGTATTCTAAGGCGCTTGAGAGAACTCGGGAGAAGGAACTCGGCAAATTGGTACCGTAACTTCGGGATAAGGTACGCCCTTGTAGCTTGACTGGCTTGCGCCAGAAGGGTGAAGGGGTTGCAATAAACTGGTGGCTGCGACTGTTTAATAAAAACACAGCACTCTGCAAACACGAAAGTGGACGTATAGGGTGTGACGCCTGCCCGGTGCCGGAAGATTAAATGATGGGGTGCAAGCTCTTGATTGAAGTCCCGGTAAACGGCGGCCGTAACTATAACGGTCCTAAGGTAGCGAAATTCCTTGTCGGGTAAGTTCCGACCTGCACGAATGGCGTAACGATGGCCACACTGTCTCCTCCCGAGACTCAGCGAAGTTGAAGTGTTTGTGATGATGCAATCTACCCGCGGCTAGACGGAAAGACCCCATGAACCTTTACTGTAGCTTTGCATTGGACTTTGAACCGATCTGTGTAGGATAGGTGGGAGGCTATGAAACCGGAACGCTAGTTTCGGTGGAGCCGTCCTTGAAATACCACCCTGGTTTGTTTGAGGTTCTAACCTTGGCCCGTGATCCGGGTCGGGGACAGTGCATGGTAGGCAGTTTGACTGGGGCGGTCTCCTCCCAAAGCGTAACGGAGGAGTACGAAGGTACGCTAGGTACGGTCGGAAATCGTGCTGATAGTGCAATGGCATAAGCGTGCTTAACTGCGAGACCGACAAGTCGAGCAGGTGCGAAAGCAGGTCATAGTGATCCGGTGGTTCTGTATGGAAGGGCCATCGCTCAACGGATAAAAGGTACTCTGGGGATAACAGGCTGATACCGCCCAAGAGTTCATATCGACGGCGGTGTTTGGCACCTCGATGTCGGCTCATCTCATCCTGGGGCTGTAGCCGGTCCCAAGGGTATGGCTGTTCGCCATTTAAAGAGGTACGTGAGCTGGGTTTAAAACGTCGTGAGACAGTTTGGTCCCTATCTGCCGTGGGCGTTGGATATTTGAAGGGGGCTGCTCCTAGTACGAGAGGACCGGAGTGGACGAACCTCTGGTGTACCGGTTGTCACGCCAGTGGCATCGCCGGGTAGCTATGTTCGGAAGAGATAACCGCTGAAAGCATCTAAGCGGGAAACTCGCCTTAAGATGAGATATCCCTGGGGACTAGATCCCCTTGAAGGGTCGTTCGAGACCAGGACGTTGATAGGTCAGGTGTGTAAGCGCAGTAATGCGTTCAGCTAACTGATACTAATTGCCCGTAAGGCTTGATCCTATAACAAGTCTG
>NZ_PTXM01000048.1:0-3883 GCF_004343765.1 Burkholderia sp. SRS-25 | reverse complement strand
CGGCGACCGCGTTCGCGCCGTCCTGGTTCAGGTCGGCAATCGCGACGGCCGCGCCCGCTTTCGCGAGCTCGAGTGCGATTTCCTTGCCGATGCCGCTCGCGGCGCCCGTGACGACTGCGGTCTTGCCGCTCAGATCTGCTGCCATGTCCGTCTCCTCCCGTTGTCGGATCGATAAAACAAGCGCCCACCGCATCCGCTACCGTCGCGCGATCGTGCTGGCGGGCCAGACGTCATTGTGCACGATCGGCCCCGCCGTTCGCGCGCAAAACGTCTAAGCTTAAGGTCGGTTCTGTCACGCAGGAGATTCGCATGCACTATCGACGGCTAGGCCGCTCTGGCCTGCAGATCAGCGAGCTTTCGCTCGGTTCGTGGGTGACGTACGGCAACCAGGTCGACCAGCGGGTCGCGCGCGAATGCCTGGCTGCGGCGCGCGACGCAGGCGTCAACTTCTTCGACAACGCCGAGGTCTATGCCGGCGGCAAGTCCGAGGAAATCATGGGCCACGCGCTCAAGGCGCTCGACTGGCCGCGCATCAGCTACATCGTGTCCACGAAGTTCTTCTGGGGGCTCGCCGAAGCGCCGAACCAGTATCACACGCTGAACCGGAAATACCTGCTGAACGCCATCGACGGCTCGCTGCGCCGGCTGCAACTCGACTATGTTGACCTCGTCTATTGCCATCGCCCCGACCCGAACACACCGATCGAGGAAACCGTCTGGGCGATGAGCGACATGATCGTGCGCGGCAAGGCGCTGTACTGGGGCACGTCGGAATGGAGTGCCGACGAGATCCGTGCTGCGTGCGAGATCGCCGAGCGGCATCACCTGCACAAGCCGGTCGTCGAGCAGCCGCAGTACAACCTGTTCCACCGTACGCGGGTCGAACAGGAATATGCGCGGCTCTACGAAGACTACGGTCTCGGCCTCACGACCTGGAGCCCGCTGGCATCGGGCCTGCTCACCGGCAAGTACCGTAACGGCGTGCCGCCCGGCAGCCGCGCACAGCTACAGGGTTGCGACTGGATGCGCGACCGCCTGACCAATCCGGCCGCCAACGACATCGTCGAACGGCTCGGCGCAATTGCAGCCGAGCTCGGCTGCAACACGGCCCAACTCGCGATCGCGTGGGTACTCGCAAATCCGCGCGTGAGTTCAGTCATCACAGGCGCGTCGCGGATCGAGCAGATCAGTGACAACATGCGCGCGCTCGACGTTGCCTCGAAGCTGACGCCGGATGTGAAGCAACGCATCGAGGAGGTGGTCGGCGATGCGTACGAGTAAGGCGATGCGCGGTCACTCGCGTACAATACGCGGCCCGTATCGGCGCCCGGCCTGACGGCCGCGCACGATCGATCGCTTTCATCGATTCACCTTTCGTTTCAGGCAGCCCGCCATGCTCAGTTATCGTCACGGTTTTCACGCAGGCAACCACGCGGACGTGCTCAAGCACGCCGTCGTCGTCCAGCTGCTGCGCTACCTGAACAAGAAGGACAAGTCTTACTGGTACATCGACACGCATGCAGGTGCCGGGGTGTACTCGCTGCGCGACGGCTACGCGGCGAAGACGTCGGAATTCGACACCGGCATCGGCCGCCTGTGGAACGAAAAGAACCTGCCGGAGGCGCTGGGCGACTATGTGGATGAAGTTCGCGCCCTGAACGATGACGGTGAACTGCGCTTCTACCCGGGTTCGCCGTACATCGCATGGCGATCGATGCGCGAGCAGGACCGCATGCGCCTGTTTGAAATGCACACCACGGAAATCGACGTGCTGCGCCACAATTTCCGCGATGCGGGGCGACGCGCGATGATCTTCGCCGGCGACGGCTTCGAAGGCATCAAGGCGCTGCTGCCGCCGCCGCCGCGACGCGCACTCGTGCTGATCGACCCGTCCTACGAGGACAAGAAGGATTACGCGCGCACGGTGGCGTGCGTGACGGAGTGTCTGAAGCGTTTCGCGACGGGCTGTTATGCAGTCTGGTACCCGCAGGTAACCCGAACGGAATCGCAGCGCTTTCCAGAGCAGTTGAAGCGGCTGCAACCGAACAACTGGCTGCACCTGACCCTGACGGTGTCGAATCCGCCGACTGACGGTCTGGGCCTCTACGGCAGCGGGATGTTCATTCTGAATCCGCCGTATACGCTCGCCCAGAGCATGAACGAGGCACTGCCCTACCTGGTCGAGAAGCTCGGACAGGATAGCGGCGCCCGCTGCCAGATCGAGCACCGCGGAAACTGATCGGGCAACTGGTCGTTACGGCTGTGGTCTCGGCGCGAGCCTCGGCTGGTTGGCCGGCTGCCCACCCCACGCGGGGACATTGATATACGGCGCGACGAACAGCGGAACCGACGTGTTCGGCGCCTGCCCCGCCGGAGCCCGCATCCCCGCCGGCTCGACGATCGGCTCGGACGACAACGGCGCCGTCTGCAGCACCAACCCGCCCTTGCCGTCCTGGATACCCCGTTGCGTATCGAGAATCAGCGGCTTGGACGACGTCGCGGCAACGGCCGCGAGTCCGTGGACAAGCACCGCCGCGCCCAGAACGAGACGCGCGCGGTCACTTCGACGCACATCGAGACGCAAACGCATGATCGTGTCCTTCAGGATGAAAAGCAGGTGCATACCATAGCGCTGCACTGACGATTGCGCCAGATCCGGTGCACAAAAAACAAAGCCCCGTCAAATACGGGGCTTGCTTATCGTTCGGTGCCACATGGCACCTGACCGTGACTCCGATTACAGCGAGTAGCCGTTGGTTTCCAGCGAGCGGATGCGGCTTTCGAGCTGGACGATGTCCGACGAAGTTGCGAGGTAGGCCTCACGGCGTTCACGTTCTGCGGATTCAAACCAGTTGCTCAGCTTTTCGACGATGTAGGCGATCATGACGTTCTCCAAGGAAGGGGGACCCCTGGTGAATCGATGTTCAGGGATTTCCCGTATAGGGTTATCCCGAATTATAGCGATGCCGCACCAAGATGCTAATGAAATACTTGCATGGCAGCCATTCCTTATCGGAATGATTTCCCGCAAGAACATCATAACCAATTGATTTTTATGGAAAAAGAATCGAAGCTCGGTTGTGGCCTCGAGCGCGCGCACTAATTTGGTTCACCGATGGGGTCGGACAGACGCGCCAAAATCGGGCATTCGGGCCGCCCATCACCATGACAGTGCGCAGCAAGATCCGCCAGTGTGTCGCGCATGTCGCTCAGCTCGGCGATGCGCTTGTCGAGTTCGGCCACATGCTCGAGGGCAATCGACTTCACTTCGGCGCTCGCGCGGGAACGGTCTTGCCAGAGCATCAGGAGCTTGCGGATGTCCTCGACGAGAAAGCCAAGGCGTCGCGCCTGACGGATGAAGCGCAGGATATGGATCTCGTCTGCGCCGTAGATCCGGTAGCCGGCGTCGGTACGCTTGCTCGGCGCCAGCAAGCCGACCTGTTCGTAGTACCGGATCATCTTTGCGCTGACTCCGGATTCGCGCGACGCGTCGCCAATATTCATTCCGCCCTCTCCATCAAGCCCTGGTTTCGAACATGAGCGTCGACGTGTGCAATCGCCGACGGCAAGTCGATCGTATCAAATCGCGTGGTTTCGTTCCGGGGTAAGGATTGACTGCAGGTTGGCGGCTGATTGATCTGACGTGCGCGCCGTTGGGATGTGATGAATGGAGGCGCTCTTTTCTCGCCACACATGCATTTCCGCCGCGCCAATGCAAAAACCCCCGCCTTTCGGGCGGGGGTTTCTGGCTTAGGGAGCCTGACGATTACCTACTTTCACACGGGAATCCGCACTATCATCGGCGTAGAGTCGTTTCACGGTCCTGTTCGGGATGGGAAGGGGTGGGACCGACTCGCTATGGTCATCAGGCAAAGAGGGTTGT
>NZ_PTXM01000047.1:0-18664 GCF_004343765.1 Burkholderia sp. SRS-25 | reverse complement strand
TCCTTCGTAATCGCTTTCGGCTTCGGCGGCGAGCGCACGATAGGCCGGCATGCCGGAAATGGTCGCCGCCTGTTCGAGCGCCGCGGGCGGCGCAAACTGACGGGTTTCGTGAAGAACCGATTCAATCGCAGACATCGACTACCCCTTGGTGAACATGAATCCTCTGCATGGCGGCGCGATCGTGCGCGCCGCGCGTCTTGGCCGGCGCAAGCGCGCCGCTGTCTCCTACCCACCCACCCGCGCACGGCCCGAAGGCTGCTGCGCGATGCTGCGCCGCACCACGTCACACGACGGCGACCGGGCGACCCGACAGTTTCCACAATAAGCGCTCGAACTTACCCGTCACTTACGCGGCACGGCCGTTTCGCCCGTCGGGCGGCGCCCGCTTGCAGCTTTACGCTGTAACGAGCGCGACCCTACAATCCTAACTGAACTCGCCTTCCGGATTCCAGCTTGAATCGCTACGCTTTCTTTCTCGTGCTGTCGATGCTGTTCGTCGGCAGCAATGTCGGTATCGGTAAATCGATCGTCGTCTTCGTTCCCGTCGCCATCCTTGCCACGCTGCGCTTCGTGATCGCGATCGCCGTGCTTTGGCCGCTGTTCAGCCCGGTGAAAATGCGCACGGTCAAGCCTGGCGAATGGCTGAACCTGTTCCTGCAAGCGTTCTTCGGCACCTTCATGTTCACGCTGCTGATGCTGAACGGCGTGCAGCGCACGAGCGCGGTCGCGGCCGGCGTGATCACCAGCACGATCCCCGCGATCGTCGCGCTGTTCGCGTGGCTGATCCTGCGTGAAAAACCGAACGGCCGTGCGCTCGTGTCGATCGCACTCGCGATCGCCGGCGTCGTGACGATCAACCTCGCGAACGGCAGCGCGGCCGGGCACGGCGCGTCGTCGCTGACCGGCAACCTGCTGATCCTCGGCGCGGTGTGCTGCGAATCGATCTACGTGATCCTGTCGCGCCGCCTCACGCAGACGCTCGCGCCGATCGACATCTGCGCGTACACGCACCTGTTCGGCCTGTGCCTGATGCTGCCGCTCGGCGCGACGGCCATGTGGCATTTCGATTACGCGAGCGTGCCGGCCGGCACCTGGGCGCTCGTCGTCTGGTATGGCCTGTCGGCCAGCATCTTCTCGTTCTGGCTGTGGATGAAAGGCATCCGGCACGTGCCGGGCAGCCTCGCCGGCGTGTTCAGCGCGGTGCTGCCGGTCGCGGCCGCCGCGTATGGCATCGCGTTCCTCGGCGAGCGTCCGACGCTCGCGCACGGCATCGCGCTCGCGTGCGTGGTCACCGGCATCGTGCTGGCCAGCCTGCGCGTGAAACGCGTGCCGGCCGCCGCCTCCTGATCCGTCCCCGGCAGTGCCGGCGCGTCGCTGCAGTCGCGCCGGCCGACGCGTTACAATAGCGCGCCTTTTCAAGATTACCCCCGATACCAGCGCACCGCGCCCGACTGTCCACCATGTCTGCCCCGCATTCGCCCGGCCGCCCCGCGCGTCGCCCGCTTCGCCCGCTTCCCGCGCTGATTTTCATGAGCCGCTGGCTCCAGGTTCCGCTCTACCTCGGCCTGATCGTTGCGCAGGCCGTCTACGTGTTCCTGTTCCTGAAGGAAGTCTGGCACCTGCTGTCGCATGCAACGAGCCTCGACGAAATCAGCGTGATGCTCGCGGTGCTCGGCCTGATCGACGTGGTGATGATCTCGAACCTGCTGATCATGGTGATCGTCGGCGGTTACGAAACGTTCGTGTCGCGCCTCGGCATCGAGGGCCACCCCGACGAGCCCGAGTGGCTCGACCACGTGAACGCGGGCGTGCTGAAGGTCAAGCTGTCGATGGCGCTGATCAGCATTTCGTCGATCCACTTGCTGAAGACCTTCATCAACCCCGACCAGCACACGATGCACGCGATCATGTGGCAGGTGATCATCCACGTGTCGTTCCTGGTGTCGGCGCTCGTGATGGCGTGGGTCGACCGCCTGACGACGCACACGCACCCGGCCCATTTCCACGAGCCGCACGCCCACGGCGCGCATGCGCCCGCGGCGAACGAGCCCCGCAAGCCGGCCGACGCAGCCGTCAACGCATAACGCATTCCCCACAGTCCTCACAGAGTCTCAGCCATGACCGTCATCAAACAGGAAGACTTGATCCAGAGCATCGCGGATTCGCTGCAGTACATCAGCTACTACCATCCGCTCGACTACATCCAGGCCCTCGGCCGCGCGTACGAGCTGGAAGAAAGCCCGGCCGCGAAGGACGCGATCGCGCAGATCCTCACGAACAGCCGCATGTGCGCGGAAGGCCGCCGCCCGATCTGCCAGGACACCGGCATCGTCACGATCTTCGTGAAGGTCGGCATGGACGTGCGCTGGGACGGCGCGACGATGGGCCTCACCGACATGATCAACGAAGGCGTGCGCCGCGGTTACACGCACCCGGACAACGTGCTGCGCGCATCGATCGTCAATCCGCCGGAAGGTGCCCGCAAGAACACGAAGGACAACACGCCGGCCGTGATCCACTACGAGATCGTGCCGGGCGACAAGGTCGACGTGCAGGTCGCGGCAAAGGGCGGCGGCTCGGAGAACAAGTCGAAGTTCGTGATGCTGAACCCGTCCGACTCGATCGTCGACTGGGTGCTGAAGACGGTCCCGACGATGGGCGCGGGCTGGTGCCCGCCCGGCATGCTGGGGATCGGTATCGGCGGCACCGCTGAAAAGGCGATGCTGATGGCGAAGGAATCGCTGATGGAGCCGATCGACATCCAGGAAATCATCGCGCGCGGCCCGAAGGACTGGGTCGAGGAACTGCGCGTCGAACTGCACGAGAAGGTCAACGCGCTCGGTATCGGCGCCCAGGGCCTCGGCGGCCTCGCAACGGTGCTCGACGTGAAGATCATGGCGGCACCGACGCATGCGGCATCGAAGCCGGTCGCGCTGATCCCGAACTGCGCGGCGACGCGCCACGCGCACTTCGTGCTCGACGGCTCGGGCCCGGCCAAGCTTGAAGCGCCTTCGCTCGATGCGTGGCCGAAGGTCAACTGGGAACCGAACACGGAAACCAGCAAGCGCGTCGACCTGAACACGCTGACGCCGGAAGAAGTCGCGAGCTGGACGCCGGGCCAGACGCTGCTGCTGTCGGGCAAGATGCTCACGGGCCGCGACGCTGCGCACAAGCGCATCGCCGACATGCTCGCGAAGGGCGAGAAGCTGCCGGTCGACTTCACGAACCGCGTGATCTACTACGTCGGCCCGGTCGATCCGGTCCGCGACGAAGTGGTCGGCCCGGCAGGCCCGACGACGGCCACGCGCATGGACAAGTTCACCGAGACGATGCTCGCGCAAACCGGCCTGATCTCGATGGTCGGCAAGGCCGAGCGCGGCCCGGTCGCGATCGACGCGATCAAGAAGCACAAGGCGGCCTACCTGATGGCCGTCGGCGGTGCGGCTTATCTCGTGTCGAAGGCGATCCGCGGCGCGAAGGTGCTCGCGTTCGAAGACCTCGGCATGGAAGCGATCTACGAGTTCGACGTACAGGACATGCCGGTGACGGTCGCCGTCGATTCGTCGGGCACGTCGGTGCACCAGACCGGTCCGAAGGAGTGGCAGGCGAAGATCGGCAAGATCCCGGTCGCAACCGCTTAAGCGCGATCGAACGAAAGGCCGGACGCGAGTCCGGCCTTTTTACTTCTCATTCTCATTATTGCGTGTGGCCGGTTGTTCGAGGCTGATTCTCATTACACGCAAAAGCCAGGCCCGGCAAGGCTTTGAGGCTTGGCTTTTCTCGTTCGAGCGATTATCGTTCGGTTTCTGAAGCCCCACTGAACAAGGAACAAGCCATGCAAGGCGACAAGAAAGTCATCGAATATCTGAACGCCCAGTTGAAGAATGAACTCACGGCGATCAACCAGTACTTCCTGCATGCGCGCATGTACAAGCACTGGGGCCTCGAGAAGCTCGGCAAGCACGAGTACGACGAGTCGATCGGCGAAATGAAGCATGCCGACTGGCTGATCGAGCGCGTCTTCATGCTCGACGGCCTGCCGAACCTGCAGGATCTGCACAAGCTGCTCGTCGGCGAGGAAACCGAAGAGATCCTGAAGTGCGACCTGAAGCTCGAACAGATCTCGCAGTCCACCTGCAAGGAAGCGATTGCCTACTGCGAATCGGTTCGCGACTACGTGTCGCGCGAGATCTTCGAAAAGATCCTCGACGACACCGAAGAGCACATCGACTGGCTGGAAACGCAGATCGACCTGATCGGCAAGGTCGGCCTGCAGAACTACCAGCAAACGATGATGGGCACGCCGGAGTAAACTCGCTCCACGCTTCCCGCTACCGCCCCCGGCCCGTTCATGTCGACACCTTCCGTCATTCCTGCGACGCCCACGACCGTCGCGCCTATCGGCATCTTCGATTCAGGGCTGGGCGGACTGTCGGTGCTGCGCGCCGTGCGCGCGCAGTTGCCCGGCGAATCGTTCATCTACGTCGCCGATTCGCACCATGCGCCGTATGGTCCGCGCGATGAAGCGTTCATTACGGAACGCACGCTGGCAATCGGCCAGTGGCTGGCCCGCGAAGGGGCGAAAGCGCTCGTCATCGCCTGCAACACCGCGACTGCACGCGCGATCGCCACGGTCCGCGAGCACCTGTCGATACCGCTCGTCGGCGTCGAGCCGGGCATCAAGCCGGCCGCCGCCCTGTCCGCGAGCGGCGTCGCCGGCGTCCTCGCCACGCAGTCGACGCTGAACAGCCCGCGCTTCCAGGCGCTGCTCGACCGCTACGGCGCCGGCCGCCGCTTCATCTGCCAGCCCGGCCACGGGCTCGTCGAAGCCATCGAGCGCGGTGATACGAATTCGCCCGCGTTGCGCGCGTTGCTCGACAGCTACCTGCAACCGATGGTCGACGACGGCGCCGACACGCTGGTACTCGGCTGCACGCATTACCCGTTCTTCGCGGAAACGATTCGTGACCTTGTGGGCGACCGCATGACGCTCGTCGACACCAGCGACGCGATCGCGCGCCAGCTCGTGCGGGTGCTCGACGAGCGCAACCTGCGCGCACCGGTCGGCACGCGCGCGGCACCGCCCCGCTTCTGCTCGACCAGCGACGGCCGCCAGTTGCAGGTACTCGCATCGACGCTGCTCGGCCTCGCCGCACCGGTCGAATCCGTCACCATTTCCTCGCCTAACGCGCGCGCCTGCGCGACCGCCTGACACCGGACGGCACGCCCTGTTCCGCGTGCCGCTTCACCTCCCCCGCCGTTTCAAGGGTCCGATGACCTTAAAAAAAGCCCGACCCGGGCTTGTCAACACCCGCAAATTTAATGATAATAATTCGCATTAACGTTAGCTATCGCAACTCACCATGATCGTCTGCGTGTGCAAGTCTGTTTCCGATCGCAAGATTCGCGCGTCCCTCGCAGAGGGCGTGAACTCTTTCGATGAACTCCAGTTCGAGCTTGGCGTGGCCACGTGCTGCGGCAAGTGCGAGGAGTCCGTACGCGATCTCATGGCCGAACAGGGCGTCTGCGCGAGCCGGTGCGGTGTCGAGCATCATGCTCACCCGATCCCGGTCACGTTCTACGAACGCAAGGCCGCCTGACCGGCGCCGAGTGTGCGCATGCGGCCCTGGCCGCATTTTTTGTTTTGACCGTCAGCAAGCCACCGTCTGCGCGAGCCAGCGGCTTACCTGCCAAGGAGCCTGTCATGGAATTGCTGATCGGATTTGTGACCACCGTTTGCATCTCGCTGCTGATCTTCCGCAAGTGATGCCGATTCACCCGCCGCGCCCCGGGTGCGACATCGTTCTTTCAAGCTAACATGCAGGCTTCGCATCTCGCTCCTGCCGGCGCCGTGCCGGCTGCATCCCGTATGAATCCCCGAGTGATCGTCGTCGCGGTCGGCGTGCTTGCCGCACATGCGATCATGCTGACGGCCGCCTGGCTCCATCGCAACGCGCCGCCGCCGCCGAAGGAGATCGAGGTTCAGTCGATCACCGCGCAGCTCATTGCGCCTGCACCTCCGGCCCAGCCGGTCGCGGTCCGGTCGGCCGCGCAGCAGCCTGCGCCGCCCAAGCCCACGCCGCGCGTGAAGCCGAAGGTCGAGCCGAAGCCGGTGCAGAAAGCGGTCCCGGCGCCCCAGCCCGTCTCGCAGGCACCGTCGCCGACGCCCGCGCCGGCAGTGGCCGATCCGACACCGGCTCCCGCCGCGCCGGCGCCAGCTGCACCGGCTGCAGCACCCGGCCCGGCGCGCGAGACGATGCAGGTCGGCGCGCCGAAGAACGTGTCGGCGCTCACCTGCAATTTCGTCAAGCCGACTTATCCGTCGATGTCGCGCCGTCGCGGCGAAACGGGCACGGCCTATGTTCACTTCATCATCGGCGTGACGGGCAAGATCGAAAGCGTCCAGTTGCAGAAGAGCAGCGGCTACCCGCGTCTCGACGAAGCCGCGCTCGAGGCGACGCGCGCCAGCACCTGCCCGCCGTATATCGAGAACGGCCAGGCGATCCGTGCCGCCCATACGCTGCCCTTCAACTTCACGCTTGACGATTAACCCGTCATATTCGGTAGATTCAAAGGAAACAAGAAAATGCAAAGCTACGGTATCGCGCACGTCTGGGCGCAAGGTGATTTCGTCACGCGCGCCATCGCGATCACGCTGCTCGTGATGTCGGTCCTGTCGTGGATCGTGATCGTCATCAAGGGCTGGAACGTGATCCGCCTGAACCGCCTGACGAAGAACGCGGAACAGGCATTCTGGCATTCGGACAACTTCGACGACGGCATCAAGAAGCTCGGTCTTGCCGCATCGACGCCGAACGACAACCCGTTCCTCACGCTCGCGCTGTCGGGCAAGGAAGCCGCCGATCACCACCACCAGACGCAACCGCACCTGCACGACCGCATGGACGTGTCGGACTGGGTCACGCGCTGTCTGAAGGACACGATGGACGAAGGCATCTCGCGCATGCAGAGCGGTCTCGCGATCCTCGCGTCGGTCGGCAGCACGGCGCCGTTCGTCGGCCTGTTCGGCACGGTCTGGGGCATCTACCACGCACTGCTCGCGATCGGCGCATCCGGCCAGACGTCGATCGACCAGGTCGCGGGCCCGGTCGGCGAATCGCTGATCATGACCGCCTTCGGCCTGTTCGTCGCGATTCCGGCGGTGCTCGGCTACAACGCACTCACCCGCGCGAACAAGGGTGTCGTCAGCAAGCTGCGCCGCTTCGCGCACGGTCTGCATGCGTACTTCGTGACGGGCGCGAGCCTTGCCTCGTCGTCGACGCGCGACGGCCTGCGTCTCGCGACGCGCGCCAGCTGAGGCGGGGTGAACCATGGCAATGAACACCGGCTTCAGCGACGATGACGACGATGCAGTGATGAGCGAGATCAACATGACGCCGCTCGTCGACGTCATGCTCGTACTCCTGATCATTTTCCTCGTGACGATCCCGGCGATGCAGCATGCGGTGAAGATCGACCTGCCGCACGCCAGCAGCCAGCCCGTCGACGAAAAGCCGCAGACGGTCGACGTCGCGATCCAGGGTGACGGCACGATCCTGTGGGACGACCACACGGTCACGCGCGCACAATTGCAGGAACGCATCGCGGAAGCGGCAAAACGCACGCCGCAACCGGAGTTGCACCTGCGTGCCGACCGCAAGGTCGCGTACGAACACGTCGCGGAAGTGATGTCGGATGCGCAGGCAGGCGGCCTGACGAAGCTCGGCTTCGTCACGGAGCCGGGCGCGAAAGCGAAGTAACGCGCGCACGTCTTGCGGTAACGCATCGCCACCAGTGCCTCGCCGGCCGCACACAAGTAAAAGGCCTTCATCGCCAGATGAAGGCCTTTTTTCATGCGCACGCGGGCGCCTTCGGGCGGCGGGCTCTTTGGCGGTATCGGTTGCGCCTCGAGCAACGCAAATGCGACTCTGCCGTGGTCTGCACGGACTGCGCGTTCTGCCCTATCTGGCTCACAATATATGCGGCCACCTGATTTCGCTCAGAACTTCCTTCACGAAATGGGATTTCAATATAGGCCTGCGCGCACGCGCATTCAAGGTTCCGGCGATTGAAACTTGCGATTGCAGGCGACGCTTCAATGACAAAACAAATTTGCGTCGCAGTGCGCGTCGTGTTCAGGTCGCCGAAACATCGGCCGCCGCTTCCTTCTTCGCGCGTTCCGGGCACCCCGGATCCTTGTAGGCACCGTGATCGAGCTTCTCGACCAGGTAGTCGACGAACGCACGCACCGCGGGCGGCATCCCCTGCCGCGACACGAACACCGCATACAGTTGCGGCACCGGCAACGTCCAGCCCGGCATCACCGGCGACAGTTGCCCCGCGCGCAGCGCATTGCCGTACATCATCTCCGGCAGTGCCGCGATGCCGAGGCCATCGAGCACGGCTTCACGGATCGTCATCAGGTCGGCCGTCACGAGCCGCGGATCGTGTTCGTGTATGTGACGCGTTCCGTCCGGCGCGATCAGGTTGAACACGTGCCGCCCATCGACGCTCGGCGTATCGAGCGTCTCGAAGCCGCTCAGGTCGTCCGGTACCAGCGGCGGCGCATTCTGGCTCAGCAGGCTCGGCGCGCCGACCAGCATCTGCTCGGTGCGCCACAGCGGCCGCACGACGATGTTCGCGTTCTGCGGCGGCTCCGAGCGCACGCGCAGCGCGACGTCGATCGAATCCTCGAACAGGTCGATCACGCGATTCGTCACGCGCACGTGCACCTTCACCTCGGGATAGCGACGCAGGAATTCGGGCAGGATGCGCGACAGCATCGTCTGCGACAGCGTCACGGGCACGCTGACGCGCACCGAGCCGCGTGGCGATGAGCGCAACTGCTGCACCGCGTTCATCGCCGCCTGCGCTTCCGCCAGCATCGCCCGGCAATGCTGGTAGAACAGCTCCCCCGCCTCGGTCAGCGCGAGCTTGCGTGTGGAGCGCTGCAACAGGCGCACGCCGAGCGCCGCCTCGAGTTCGGTCAGGCGCCGCGACAGGCGCGATTTCGAGATGCCCAGCACGCGCTCCGCGGCCGAGAAACCGCCATGTTCGACGACCTGCGAAAAGTACATGAGGTCGTTCAGGTTATGTGCATCGATATTCATCTCATCGTTCCATTTTCAGAACAATCCATTGCGAACCGTCGCGAATCGAACGGTAAAACGCCCAATATAATAGCGCTATGTTTCAAAAATAACGCTATTCCGATCATTTCGAGGGTATCCGCATGACGACCGCTCGCTCGCTTGACCGCACCTACCCCGCGCTTCGCACGACCGAAGGCGGCGGCTTCGTGGTTCATCGCCCGTTCCCGACCCGGCTGCTGATGGATTTCGATCCGTTCCTGCTGCTCGACGAAATGGGCCCCGTCGACTACGCACCTGGCGAAGCCAAGGGCGCCCCCGACCATCCGCATCGCGGCTTCGAGACCGTGACCTACGCGCTCGACGGGCGCTTCCGCCATCGCGACTCGTCCGGCCATACCGGCACGCTCGGCCCGGGCGATGTGCAATGGATGACGGCGGGCGCCGGCGTCGTGCACAGCGAGATGCCGGATCCGGAATTCGCGCAGGCGGGCGGTCGCTCCCACGGTTTCCAGCTGTGGGTCAACCTGCCGCGCCGCGACAAGCTGATCGCGCCGCGCTACCAGGAGATCCCCGCCGACCGCATCCCGACCGCCACCTCACCTGACGGCCGCGCGCGGGTGCGCGTGATCGCAGGCGAAGCGTTCGGCGTCCGCGCCGCGATCGAGACACGTACACCGATCCTCTACCAGCATTTCACGCTGCAGCCGGGCGCCACGGTCACGCAGACCGTCCCCGCAGGCTATCGCGTGTTCGCCTATCCGATCGACGGAACGGGCCTCTACGGGCCCGCCAGGCAGGCGGTCCACGCACGGCACATGGTCGTGTACTGCGACGACGGCGACACGGTCACGTTCGCTGCCGGCGACACGTCGCTCGACCTGTTGCTGATCGGCGGCGTGCCGCTCAACGAGCCGATCGTCCGCTACGGCCCGTTCGTGATGAACACCGAGGAAGAGATCCGGCAGGCGGTCGTCGACTACCAGACCGGTCGCATGGGGCGCATCGAAGCATGACGCACGGACGGGCGCACAGGTGCCGCGAAACCGCCCGTTTTGCGTCACAATGACTTCTTGAACCACGTGGCCGCCCGCCACCAGAAGGAACCCGTCCCCTTGAACTTCGAACATCTGATCCAGATCAATTCCGACGATCCGGCCGTGCCGACCCTCACCCGCGACCAGCTCTGGGAAGGTCTCGTGTTGCGCGCTGAACAGCCGCAACTGTTCGTGCTCGGTCTCGACAGCTGTGTCGTCCACGAACGGACGGACACGACGCTCGAACGTGAGTTGCACTACGGTCACGCGACCGTGCGCGACCACGTCACGTTCACGCCGAACCAGCAGGTTCGCTACGACATCCTCGCCGCCGATGGCGAGATCGGCGGCTCGCTGACGATGACGATCGAGGAACGCGACGACCACGAGCTGTTCCTGCGTTTCGAATACCGCACGACGCTGGTCGTCACTGACGACAGCGAAGACGCGCGGCAGACACACGGGATCGTCAAGGAAGCGTACCGCACATCGGATATCGACACGGTCCGCCTGATCCGCGAGTACGCGCAGGGCCGCAAAGACCCCGATCCGCTGCACTGAACCCGGTGGCGGCCTGCGGGGCCGCCCATTTGAATCAAGCTATCGGGTTCGCCATTTCGATCGATAAAGAGTTTTTGTAAATGGGAATAGTTATCATTTAGAATTCATTCCATCGTATCGACAGTCACCGATCAACCGAATGACCGACACCATGCGCCCGACCCCGACCACGCTGACCTTGCGCCGCACGACCGGCACCACGGGCAGCAGCCGTCAGAAGACGGCAGCGGTCACCACGCCGGCGAAGCCTGCCGGCAACCGCGAAGCAGGCACGCGGGTCGTCAGCAGCGATGCGCTGCTGCAAGGCCAAAGCCACGTCAGCATCGCGCATAACGGAGAGACCTATCAGTTGCGCGCCACACGGCTCGGTAAACTGATCCTGACGAAGTAAGACAGAGTATTGTGGGGACCACCTCCCTGAGAGGTGTTGGGCAGTAGCCAGCGTAACGGCTTGCACGCGAGATCTAGACCCCTTCGTGCAAACACACTCAAGCAGCCGTTGCAGCAAGCCAAGCCACTTTTTTGGTTCTCGCACAAGGAAGAAAAAAGCGACACGTCGAAGGACGTGTCGCTTTTCTATTTGGGCGGCCCATGCGCGAAGCATGCCGCCCAGGTTCGCTACCGCGTCGATGCGTGACCGCCGAAGCGGCACGCGATCCGCTTCAGAACCCCCAGAACATCAACCACCATGCGCTGTCGATGACGGCAAGCCCGGCGGCGAACCACGCGAATGCCGCAAGCCGGCGCGGCCAGCCCGCATAGCGCCCCGTCACTTTCCATGCGAGCCACGCACTCCATGCGTTGGCGCCGACCAGGATCGCGATGCGCACATCGGTCGCCCAGCCGAGCGGCACATGCTCGGCACGCAGCAGCGACAGTGTCGTGGCCGACAGGCCAAGGAACACACCCGCGCCTGCAATCGGAATCAACGCCTGCGCAAGGTGATGCAGCCGCACGCGATCGAAGCGGCCGAGCATCAGCGTCGCGCCGGCCAGCAGCACCAGCAGCGCCGTGCCGTACACGAGCCCCGTGCCGACGATGTAGCTGATGACCAGCCCGCCGTCGAGCCACGAGAACACGTCGTTGCGATCCGGATAGTGCGTGAGCAGGAACCAAGGCGCATTCGTCTCGAGCGGCCACGTGATGTCATGGTCGATCAGCCAGCCCGCCAGCCATTGCTTGATCTGCACGAACCACGGGCTGACGGTCCAGTGGAACGCACCGATCGCGACGCCGAGCAGGCCGTACAGGATCAGCGCGGTGTCCCACGGGTTCGCCTGCTGCGCGCCGAGGTTCACGACTTCGTCGGACGGCGAGCGCAACGACAGCGAGATCGCATCCCGGTGCCCGCTGCAGCGGCCGCACATGTGGCAGTCCGCCGCGCCCTTCATGTTGCGCAACGGCACGAGCGGCGCGCAGTTGATCGGAATCACGCGATGGCCATGCTCGCCGTTCTTGTACGACCGGCGCCACGCATCCTCGTCGACCTTGTAGCGCATCGGCGCGAGCCGCGCGAGCAGCCCGAACACGCCGTTGACCGGGCACAGGTACTTGCACCATACGCGCTTCTCACGGCCATACAGCAAGCCGATCACGATCGCACCGACGGTCGAGCCGCCGAGCACGAACAGCACCGCGAGCGGGTACTGGTACACGCTCACCATCTGCCCGTAGATCGTCGTGAGCCCGAACGCGACGAACGGCCAGCCGCCCCACCGCATCCAGCGCGGAATCGGGCCGCCGCGGCCGAACTTGCTCGCGAATTCGGTGAGCGCACCTTCCGGACACAGCACGCCGCACCAGACACGGCCGAGCATCACCATCGACAGCAGCACGAACGGCCACCAGATGCCCCAGAACGTGAATTGCGCGATCAGCGTGAGGTTGTTCCACAGGTGCGCGGAGTCGTCCGGCAGCGGCAACACCGCCGGCACGATGATCAGGAACGCATAGACGGCGACGACGGCCCACTGGATGCCGCGGATCAGCGCACCGTGGCGCTGCATCCATTGACCGGCCTGCGCGAGCCAGCCCTGCTTGGCTGCGGCGACAACGCTCATGCCGCGCGACCTGCCGCGACCGCCGGACGACGGCTCGCGCGCTTCATCAGCAGCCAGACCACCGCCCAGTACACCGCATACGCAACCAGGTTGGTCAGCGCCGGGTGGGCACGATAGCCGGTAAGCGTGGCGACGAGCGAGCCGAACGTGCCCGAATCATCGAGGATCGCGGACGTGTCCCACACCTGCGAAATGCCGAGCGGCAGGATTTCCTTGTCGATCAGCTTGTCGACGCCGGTCTGGAACAGGCCTGCGCCGAGGAACAGCAGCATCACTTCGGTGACGCGGAAGAAATGCCGCCACGAGAAGTACTTGCCGCCGAGCTGAAGCAGATAGAACGTGAGGAACGCGAGGCCGAGACCGATCAATACCGCGAGCATCTGGCTGCCGTCGACGTGACCCGACTGGCCGAAACCGAGACCGTACAGGAAGATCACCGTCTCGCTGCCTTCGCGCGCGATCGCGAGCGCGACCAGCACCGCGACGCTCCACCAGTTCGAATCGCGCGTGCTCTGCTGTAGCGATTGCTCCATGTCGCGCTTCAGCGTGCGGCCGTGCCGGCGCATCCACAGCACCATCTGCACGATCAGCACGCATGCGATCAGCACCATGGCGGTCTGGAAGTAGTCCTGAGCGTCGCCGGACAGCACTTCGGTGAAACCGACCAGTGCGGCACCGAGGCCGACGGCCATCAGCAAGCCGACACCGACGCCGGCCCAGAGAAAAGGCAGGCCGCGGCGCGCGTCGTCGTCGCCGTTTTTCAGCCATGCATAGAGAATGCCGACGACGAGCAGCGCTTCGACGCTCTCCCGCCAGACGATGAACAAGATCTGACCCATCGATACCTCCTGACGCGCGGTACACCGGGCAGGTGCGCCCGCGCGCAGATAAAACGCATTACTTCGCGACGATCACGCCCTGCGCCTGCTGGTGGAAATCGTCGAAAAACTTGTATTCACCCGGTGACAACGGTGCGACGACCACGAACGAATCGGCGCCCGGCGCGAGCACCTTCTCCTTGCGCAGTTGCACGCTCTCGAATTCAGCGGCGCCCTTGCCGGTGTTCTTGATCTCGATCTTGAAGCGCTGGCCGGCCGGCACTTCGATGCGGGCGGGATTCAGCTTGCCGTCCGTCATTTCGAGCTTGAACGTCGGCAGATCGGCAGCATACGCTGCGCCGGCAAGCCACAGCGCAGCGGCTGCGGCCAAGACTTTCTGGGGAATTTTCATTCTGGATTCTCTACGCCGACGGCGCGCCGAAGCGCGCCGTCCGTGATGCCGCCGATCAGTAACCGCCCTTCTTGCCGATACCGGCGAACGGGAAGTCGTATTCGAGGGTAATGGGCTTGAACCATGCGCCCACGCCCGTTTCCTTGTCGATGTGACGGCCGAACGCCATGTGGCCCGTCTGCATCGGCGGCTTGACGACCATCGTCAGGTGGTACTTGCCCGGGCCGTTCAGCTTCACGTTGTCGCCGTAGTGGGGGCCGTCGCTCGCGACCATGCCCATCAGGTCGCCTTCAGCCTTCCACTTCGCGTCGCCCTGCTTCGTCAGCTTGTACGTGACCTGCAGGTACGGCATCCAGTCGCCTTCCGCGAAACCCGTCGGGTTGTTCTTGACCGCGTGGATGTCGGCCTCGAGGTGGATGTCGGAATCCGACGCCTTGCGCATCATCCCTTCCGGGTCCATCGTGATCGGCTGCAGGTACACCGCGCCGATTTCCATGCCGCCCTGGATCTGCTGCTTGCCGATCGGATATTCGGCAGCCGAGGCCGACATCGCGGCGAGCGCCGCCGCTACCGCAACCGTCGTGCGGATGAACGAAGAACCCAACATGGACACTCCTTGTTATTTGATCTGGAACCATGTGGACCGGCCGCCGGGCCGCCCCACTGAAAACACTAACGCAACGAATAACGTTAATGCGAACAATTCTCAATAATTATGGAGTTTAGCACCGAACCTGTTTCGGGACAAACGGGGAGCCGTGTAAACCCCTGATCCGACAAGGCTTACAGGCTCTTTACCGAATGATTTCGGTGACGCTTGGAAAGGTTTACCGACCGCCGTTGACGTGATCGCCGACGTTCGCGCCGAACACGCGCTCACGCAGCAGCGCAAGTTGGTCGCGGGTCGCGGCGGCCTTCTCGAACTCGAGGTTCTTCGCGTAGTCGGCCATCTGCTTCTCGAGGCGCTTGATTTCCTTGGCGAGCTGCTTTTCCGACATGTCCTCGAATTTCGCGCGCTGCTGCGCTTCCTTCAGCTCGGCGCGTGCCTCGTCCGCGTTGTAGACGCCGTCGATGATGTCCTTGATGCGCTTCACGACCCCGCGCGGCGTGATGCCCATCCTCTCATTGTGCGCGATCTGCTTCGCACGGCGCCGCTCGGTCTCGCCGATCGCGCGCTTCATCGACTCGGTCATGTTGTCCGCGTAGAGGATCGCCTTGCCGTTCACGTTCCGCGCAGCGCGGCCGATCGTCTGGATCAGTGAGCGCTCGGCGCGCAGGAAGCCCTCCTTGTCCGCGTCGAGGATCGCGACGAGCGACACCTCGGGAATATCGAGCCCTTCCCGCAACAGGTTGATCCCGACCAGCACGTCGAACGTGCCGAGCCGCAGGTCGCGGATGATCTCGACGCGCTCGACCGTGTCGATGTCGCTGTGCAGGTAACGCACCTTGACCCCGTGATCGGCGAGAAACTCGGTGAGCTGCTCCGCCATGCGCTTCGTCAGCACGGTGATCAGTACGCGCTCCTCGGCCTTCACGCGCGCGTTGATCTCGGCCAGCACGTCGTCGACCTGCGAGCTTGCCGGCCGTACTTCGATTTCCGGATCGACAAGGCCCGTCGGCCGCACGACCTGTTCGGCGATCTGCCCGGTCACGCTCTTCTCGTAGTCGGCCGGCGTGGCCGACACGAACACGACCTGGCGCATCTTGCGTTCGAACTCGGGGAACTTGAGCGGCCGGTTGTCCAGCGCCGAAGGCAGCCGAAACCCGTAGTTGACGAGGTTTTCCTTGCGCGCGCGGTCGCCGTTGTACATGCCGTTCAGCTGGCCGATCAGCACGTGCGATTCGTCGAGCAGCATCAGCGCATCGGGCGGCAGGTAGTCGACGAGGGTCGGCGGCGGGTCGCCGGGCGCCGCGCCCGAGAAATGCCGTGAGTAGTTCTCGATGCCCTTGCAGAAGCCGAGCTCCTGAAGCATCTCGAGATCGAAGCGCGTGCGCTGCTCGAGGCGCTGGGCCTCCACGAGCTTGCCGTCGCCGTGAAAGAACTCGAGCCGCTCGCGCAATTCGTCCTTGATCGTCTCGACCGCACGCATCACGGTGTCGCGCGGCGTCACGTAGTGCGACGACGGATACACGGTGAAGCGCGGGATCTTCTGCCGCACGCGCCCCGTCAGCGGGTCGAACAGCTGCAGCGTCTCGACCTCGTCGTCGAACAGTTCGACGCGCACGGCCAGCTCCGCGTGTTCGGCCGGGAAGATGTCGATCGTGTCGCCGCGCACGCGGAACGTGCCGCGCTGGAAATCCTGCTCGTTGCGCGTGTACTGCATCGCGATCAGCCGCGCGATCACGTCGCGCTGGCCGAGCTTGTCGCCGGCGCGCAAGGTCAGGATCATCTGGTGGTATTCGGACGGGTTGCCGATACCGTAGATCGCCGATACCGTCGCGACGATCACCACGTCGCGGCGCTCCATCAGGCTCTTCGTCGCCGACAGCCGCATCTGCTCGATGTGCTCGTTGATCGACGAGTCCTTCTCGATGAACAGGTCGCGCTGCGGCACATAGGCCTCGGGCTGGTAGTAGTCGTAGTACGAGACGAAGTACTCGACTGCATTGCGCGGGAAGAACTCGCGAAATTCCGAGTAGAGCTGAGCGGCGAGCGTCTTGTTCGGCGCGAACACGATCGCCGGGCGGCCGAGCCGCGCGATCGTGTTCGCCATCGTGAAGGTCTTGCCCGACCCCGTCACGCCGAGCAGCGTCTGGAACGAGAGACCGTCCTCGACCCCTTCGACGAGCGTCTGGATCGCGGTCGGCTGGTCGCCTGCGGGCGGATACGGCTGATACAGCTGGAACGGCGACCCTTCGAAGGTCACGAATTTCGATTCGTCGAGCGCGTCGCCGGTTTCGGCTTTATGTTCGGACATGGAATGCGGCCGGAGCGAGGGCAAAGGAAGCATTCTAGCGCTTCGTGGCCTCGCGAACTGCTGCCGGCTCCTGACGCGCGACCACCACCCGAAATCACGGTTCCCGGCCGAATTTCGCCGCCGAAACGCCGCCCCCGCCTGCGTGAATTCGCTACAATGTCAGGCTGCTGCGCTTTCCGGCGTCGTGCCTGCCCGCGCGCGGTCCATCTACCGCGCCCGCCCCGCCCGTTGAAAGCCTGACCCTCTTTTTACTACTGCCGAATCATCATGTCGCTCTTCTCCGCTGTCCAGCTTGCTCCCCGCGACCCGATCCTGGGCCTGAACGAAGCCTTCAACGCCGATGCGCGTCCGACCAAGGTCAATCTCGGCGTCGGTGTGTACACGAACGAAGAAGGCAAGATTCCGCTGCTGCGCGCGGTTCGCGATGCGGAGAAGGCACGTGTCGAGGCCGGCCTGCCGCGTGGCTACCTGCCGATCGACGGTATCGCCGCCTACGATGCGGCCGTGCAGAAGCTGCTGCTCGGCAATGACTCGCCGCTGATCGCAGCCGGCCGCGTGGTCACGGCCCAGGCACTGGGCGGCACGGGTGCACTGAAGATCGGCGCCGATTTCCTGCGCACCCTGAACCCGAACGTGAAGGTCGCGATCAGCGATCCGAGCTGGGAAAACCACCGCGCGCTGTTCGAAGCAGCCGGCTTCGAAGTCGTCGCATACCCGTACTACGACGCCGCCACCAACGGCGTGAACTTCGATGGCATGCTGTCGGCACTCAACAGCTACGCGGCAGGCACGATCGTCGTGCTGCACGCGTGCTGCCACAACCCGACCGGCGTGGACCTGACCGAAGCGCAATGGCAACAGGTCGTCGACGTCGTGAAGGCACGCAACCTCGTGCCGTTCCTCGACATCGCCTACCAGGGCTTCGGCGAGAACATCGAGGCCGATGCTGCCGCGGTGCGCCTGTTTGCCGCAGCCGACCTGAACGCATTCGTGTCGTCGTCGTTCTCGAAGTCGTTCTCGCTGTACGGCGAGCGCGTCGGCGCACTGTCGATCATCACGTCGAGCAAGGAAGAAGCGACGCGCGTGCTGTCGCAACTGAAGCGCGTGATCCGCACGAACTACTCGAACCCGCCGACCCATGGCGGCGCCGTGGTCGCGGCAGTGCTCGCTTCGCCGGAACTGCACGCTTCGTGGGTGCAGGAACTCGGTGAAATGCGCGATCGCATCCGCGCAATGCGCAATGGTCTCGTCGAGCGCCTGAAGGCAAGCGGCGTCGATCGCGACTTCAGCTTCATCAACGAGCAGCGCGGGATGTTCTCGTATTCGGGCCTGACCTCGGCGCAAGTCGATCGCCTGCGCGACGAGTTCGGCATCTACGCAGTCGGCACGGGTCGAATCTGCGTCGCCGCACTGAACACGCGCAACCTCGACGCGGTCGCCAATGCGGTCGCAGCCGTCCTGAAGTAATGCAGTGACCGGGCGGCAGCCATCATCGGCCCCGCCCTGCCGCAATGAAAACGCGCTCCGTGGAGCGCGTTTTTTTATGCCGTTCGCCAGCAGGCAGCGCCCCCGCCCGCATCACTGCATGAACCAGCCGTGACTGACGACGACCGACTGGCCCGTGAGCGCGGCGCTCGGGAAAGCCGACAGGAACAGCACCGTCTGCGCGACGTCCTGAACGGTCGTGAACACGCCGTCGACCGTATTGCCGAGCATCACCTTCTTCACCACTTCCTCTTCGCTGATGCCGAGCTCCTTCGCCTGCTCCG
>NZ_PTXM01000046.1:0-24926 GCF_004343765.1 Burkholderia sp. SRS-25 | reverse complement strand
AGCCAGTCCAGCAGCCAAGTGCTTGAAGTGCCTTGCGATCGAGCAATTCTTCCTCCTGACTTCCTTAAAGTCAGGCGTCAGGTTACGCAATCACCCTCAAACCCTCCACGGTTTCCTGCGATGAACCTTTTTTTTGCCTGCGATTTTGTCGCGGCCTTCCCTTCCTCGTCCGTCGCGGCGCTCAGAACTTGTACGTCATCCCGACGTAGCTGATGATCGGGTCGGCTTTCAGGTCCGATTTCGACTCCGAGAGCACCGTGCCGTCGGCCGCCTTGATCGTCACCGTCGACGTCGTCTTCAGCGGGATGTACGTGACCGACGCGATCAGCCCGAAATGCTCGGTCATGTTGTACTGCAGGCCCGCGTTGAACACCGGCTGCCATGACGACGACGCCTTCGCCTCCACCGATGTCGTACCCGGCTTGCCCGCGCCCGCTGCGAGAATCGCGCCGAGGTTGTCCTGCGTCTGCTTGATGAAGTTCGTGTTGAGCTGCAGGTCGCTGAACCAGTTGTACGACACGCCGAGGCCGAGGAACGGCCGGAACTTCGCGTTCGCCGCCCCGAAGTAGTACTGCAGGATCGCCGCCGGGCTCCACTGCCGCACGCTTTTCACGATCGGGTTGACCGAGCCCAGCCCGATGTTCTGCGTGCCGAGCGCGCCGGCCGGGCCCGGCGGCTTGATCGTGCCCTGGCCCGACACCTTGAACACCGGCGGCACGCCGGCCACCGACGTGACCGCGATATGGTCGGTCAGGAAGTGGCTGACCGTCAGGCCCACGGTGTCGGCGCCGCTCGTGTGCAGCCCGGTGCCCGGCGACGTGAACGACGACGGCAGCCGCAGCGGTGTGTTGATCGGCGTCGGCGCGACGTTGGTCGTCATCGGCGTGCTGCTCTGCTGCGGCATGATATGGAACCAGCCCAGCGTCACGACGTTGCTGCCGGCGCTCTGCGCATGCGCCGCGAGCGGCACCACGGCGGCGGCGCCGGCCGCCGCGCAGAGAAGGGTCTTCTTCATCACGGCTTTCCCCTCCGCTTACTGGACGAATGCGCCGATCGTGAAATACGGCGTCGATCCCGCGTTGTCGAGGAAACCGAACACGCCACCCGTGAAGATGAACTTGCCGGTCGGCGACGTGCTGCCCGAGCCCGTGTGAATCGTCGTGACCGTGCCCGGCACCTTCTGCGTGTAGTCGAGATCGAGCGCGGTCGCGAGCGAGGCCTGCGACGCGTTGAACGGATCGAGCAACGTGGCCTGCTTGTCGATCAGCGCGGTGGTCCGGTAATCGAACTGGCTGTCGACGCCGATGTATTCGCCGTTCTGCGAGCCGGCCGCGATCGCCGTCTGTGGCGAGAGGATCGAGATGCTCGATTCGTCATCGGCGGTAAGGCCCGGCACGCCGTTGGCGTCCGGCGTCGGGTTCGGGTTCGCGACACCCGTGCGCACGAGGATCGGCACGAGCTGGTTGCGCAGCTTGCCGACGATCATGAAGCCCTTGCCCTGCGGCGTTGCCGACAGCGTCGGCTTCAGCTGGCTCGCGTAGTTGTTCGACTGGAACGCGCCGCTGCCGTCGGCCGACTGCACGAAGTTCGTGCCCTGCTGCGTGCAGGCGCCGCCCGCGAACTGGCCGGTCGTGTCGCACTTGGTCCACGTGCCGTCCGCGTTGATCGTCACCTTCGCGTCGATCGACGCAGGCGCGAACTTCTGCGACGGCACTTCGCCGAAGCCGATGTGGCTGTACGTGCCCGCGACCTTCGTGATGTCGGTTTCGATCGACGAGAAGCCGATGAACGGGTAGTACGGGAACTTCGTATCGGGCACCGCGGCCTGGCCGAGCACGCCGTCGAACTGGATTTCCTTGCCGGGAATCGTGCCGCCCGCGACGCCGAAGCCGACGAAGATGCGCGCCGGGCGCGACGCATCGAGGCTCGCGCCGTTCAGCCGGAACGCGCACTGGTTCAGCTTGTTGGTCGGCAGCAGCGTTTCCTGCGTGAGCGTGCCGCTGTCGACGGTGCCGGCGCGGGTCGGTACGACGGTGCCGGTCTTTTGCGGGACGGCCGATTCGACGTAGGTGACCTGCCAGGTCATCTTGGTCGTGTCGAGCTGGACTTTCGCGAGTTCGCCGCTGCCCGCGCCGCCCGTGAACACCGTGTTGTAGTCGAGCGTGGCGGGGCAAAGCCGGTCTTCGACGAGCGGCGGCGGATTGTCGCTGCCGCCGCCGCAAGCGGAAAGAAGGGGGGCGGCAAAGGCCGCCGCCAGAATGAGGTTGCGCTTCATGTTGCTCCTCCAGATTTGTCTTGTGCGGCGGCCAGCTCCCTGTCGGCCGCTTCTGTTGGTCGTGCTCGTCCTGCTTGCGCCGTGCCGAGCGCCTTCGTGCCTTCCCTGCGTCACGCGACGGCGGTCAGCCCGCCGTCGCGCCCTCGTTCGCTACTTGCTGATCTGCGCGCCCACGCCGAAGTACGGTGTCGACGACGTCGTCGAATTCGCCGACGTCGGCGTGACGCCGCCGTTCACCGTGCCCTGGATCAGCGCCGCGTACAGGCCGCCCGTCGCGATCACCACGCCCGATGCGGACGGGTAGCTCGCGCCGCTCGGCGGGGCGGTCGTCGCGTTCAGCAGGCCCGGCGTCGTCTGGCCGTAGTCGAGCGTGAAGCCGTCTTCCTCGACCTGCGTGGACGGGTTGATGAACGACGCGTTGCCGCCGCGGATCAGCGCGGCCGTGTACTTGAAGTTCGAATCCGCGCCCGCGTAGCCGCCGTCGATCGCGCCCGACGTGATCGACGTCGCCGCGCCGAGCACCGCGATGCCCGATTCGTCGTCGACCTGCGCGTCGGTGTGCAGCGGCGGCGTGCCGAGGTTCACGTTGCCCGTGCGCACGATCACCGGCACCGTCGCGCCGTTGAGCTGGCCGATCACCATGTGCGCGGTCGCCGACTTGCCGGTCGCGCCGACGATCGGCAACTGCGTTTGCGGCAGCGTCTGCGGCGCCTTCGTGCTGTCGAAGTAGCCGCCGTTCGCGGTGTTCACGGTCCACGGGTTGCCGGTCGTCTGGCAGCCGCCCGAACTGGTCGACGTGCACGCGCCGTTCGCGTCGAACGTCTCGCTCGAGTTCGAACCCTTCGTCGCGTAGTTGCCCGACGGCACCAGGTGGTAGATCAGCGCGTTGTACGTGCCCGGCAGCTTCGAGATATCCGTCGTCGTGCTTGCGAAGCCGAGGAACGGATAGAAATCGAAGTGACGGTTGGGCACCTGGCCGACGTTTTGCACGAGGCCCGGGATGATCGTCAGCCCGTCGTACTGGATCGTCGCGCCCGGAATGCCGCCGCCTGCGACACCCATGCCGACCAGCAGCATCGGCGGGTTCGCCTGGTTGAAGTCGGCGGCCGTCGAATAGGTCGTGCCGTTCGGCGCCTTGCCCGAGCCCGGCGTGAGGATGAACGCGCAGCGCGTCTGCTCGGCGGTCGGCAGCACGCCGGTCGGCGGGTGCATGACCGCCCCGGTGATCGTCGTGCCGACGCGGCTCGGCGTGACCGTGCCGGTCGCGAGCGGAATCGGCGATTCGAGCCACTTGAGTGTGTAGGTCATCGCCACGGCGTCGATGTTGACGCTGACGATCTCGCCGCTACCGGCGCCGCCGAGGTACGTGCTCTTCACGATGTCGGCGTTGGCCGGGCACAGTGCGCCGTTGATGGGCTGTGACGGCGGCGGCCCTTGCGTGCCGCAGCTGGATCCGGAACATTGGGGCGCATTGATCGGCGCGGGTGCGCCGCCGTCCCCCCCACCACATGCAACCAGGAAAGGGGCAATGGCAAAGGCCGTTGCCACCCCCTTCGATAAGGTGTGCGACATGCCGCTGTCTCCAATCGTTTAATTGTGCGAGCTAATGTCGCCGCCTTGATTTTTGCTGTCAATTGATGAACCCGTCTAAAAAAGGCGATTGAAACAGGTATCGAGTATTGAATCCTTGTCCGACACGGCATTCGGTAAGAATTAAAACGCGGGACAGGCTGCTGAAAGCGGCCGGAGTGGGGAATGTGCGACGCCGGAGAGGCCGGCGCGGAGCCTTCCTGCGTATAACGGCAGCGCTTAAAGCGGCGGTATCCGGTTTATCCCTATTCGGGATTGACTGGATAAAGAAGGAGCGGGATTAATTCACTGGTAATCGCGCAATGGAAAGCTTGTAAATATTTGTAAATGCGCGATCCGGAATTTTTTATTTATTGCCTGATACGGGTAAATAAAAAGCCGGCCAGTGGCCGGCTTTGCATTGCATGCGATGATGAATCAGCGTTTGAGGCCGGCGTCCTCGGCCGCGCCGATGTTCAGGTTCATGCACTGGATCGCGGCGCCCGACGCACCCTTGCCGAGGTTGTCGAGGCGCGCGACCGTGACGAAGCGCTCCGCGTTGCCGAACACGAACAGATCGACGCGGTTCGTGTCGTTGTTCGCCTGCACGTCGAAGAAGCCGCCGTCGAGGTTCGCATCCGCATCGAACGGCGCGACGCGCACGAACGCTTCGTCCGCGTAGTACTCGGCGAACACGCGCTGCACGTCCTGCGGCGTCGCGCGCTTCGCGAGCTGCTCGGGCGTGAAGTAGGTCGTCACCGCGAGGCCCTTCAGGAACGGACCGACGATCGGTGTGAAGATCGGCGGGTTCGCGAGGCCCGTGTGCGCGGCCATTTCCGGCAGGTGCTTGTGCGCGAGGCCGAGCGCGTACGGGCGCGGGCTGGCGAGCTTGCCGCCGGGCGCGGCGTTCTCGTACTCGGCGATCATCGACTTGCCGCCGCCGCTGTAGCCGGTGATCGAGTAGCTGTGCGCGGCGAACGTCGGTGCGACGATGCCCGCATCGACGAGCGGCCGCATCGCGAGCACGAAAGCCGAGGCGTGGCAGCCTGGCACCGCGATACGCTTCGACGTGCGAATCTTCTCGCGCTGCGCGCGGGTCAGCTCGGGCAGGCCGTAGGCCCAGTCGGCGCTGGTGCGGAACGCGGTGCTCGCGTCGATCAGCGTGGTGTTCGGGTTCTCGACGAGCGACGCGGATTCACGCGACGCGACGTCCGGCAGGCACAGGAACGTGACGTCCGACGCATTGATCAGGCGGCGGCGCTCGTCGACGTCCTTACGCTTCGCTTCCTCGATGCGCAGGATCTCGATGTCGCTGCGTGCCGACAGGTATTCGAAGATCTTGAGGCCGGTCGTGCCTTCCTGGCCGTCGACAAAAACTTTGGTGCTCATTTCGCTCTCACTGAATGAAACGGGGGCCCGCGCCCTGAAACCGCCATTTTAAGACGTCATCCGGCGGGCCTGCACCGCGCGGGGCGAAAAAAAGACGGCCGGCGGGCCGTCTTGTGTCCCTTTGACGCCGGCCGCAGCGGGCGCCAGGGCGTACTCAGCCGCGGCCGGCGACCCAGCGGGCGGTCGCTTCGGCAACACGCCGGCCGAATGCCTTGCCGGTCTCGAGGTCGCCCGGCAGCGGGCCTTCGTCGGGCGTCGAATCGGCCGGCGACTGCGCGAGCAGGCCCGTCGAGCCGCCCAGGTAGTTGATGTCGTTGCGCGTGGCTGCCTTCGAGTTGGCCGGCATCAGGCTCGTGCCGACCCATACCATCCCATGCTGCATCGACAGCGTGACGAAATATTGAATCGTCGAGAACTTGTCGCCGTTCATCGTCGCGGAGTTCGTGAAGCCCGCGGCGATCTTGTCCTTCCATTTCTGCGTGAACCACGCTTTCGACGTCGCGTCGGCAAACTGCTTGAACTGCGCCGACGGGCCGCCCATGTAGGTCGGCGCGCCGAAGACGATCGCGTCGGCCGCGTCGAGCGCGGCCCAGCCCGCGTCGTCGACGTCGCCGACGGCGAGCAGGCGCACGGTCGCGCCGGCATCCTGCGCGCCTGCGTGCACGGCCTCGGCCAGTTTCTGCGTGTGACCGTAGCCGCTGTGATAGACGATGACGATGTTCGACATGAAGCGTTCTCCGGAAAGGAACGGGAACGGCGGACCGCAGGCTCGCCGCGTCACGCGTCGCCGGTGGGCGGCGCGGCGGATGCGCGGCATGGCGCCGCGACCGGTAACGACGAGTCTAGCAAGCCGAAATGACGGGAAAACGCGTGAGCGCGGAGAACGTCGTTTCGCGGCGGCCGGCAATCGCGGCGGCGTGCGATGCCCGGCGCCCCATGCCCGTTACTGCCCGTAGTTGACCGTGAGTTGCGCGGTGCCGATCGCCAGCGTGCCGATCTCGTGCTCGAACATCGGCGCGGGGCGGCCCTGCGCGACGCGCAGGTCGTCGCCCTTGAGCGCATAGACGGTGATCACGTAGCGGTGCGGCTTGCCCGGTGGCGGGCACGGGCCGCCGTAGCCGTCGATCCCGAAGTCGTTGCGCGCCTCGCTCGCGCCGATGCGCCGCAGGAAGCCGGACGCGCTTGCGTCGGCTGGCAGGCTCGTGACCGTCGCCGGAATGCCCGCCACGGCCCAGTGCCACCAGCCGTGCCCCGGGGCGTCGGGATCGAAGACCGTGACCGCATAGCCGCGCGTGCCGGGCGGCGGGTTGTGCCAGGTGAGCTGCGGCGAGTGGTTGCCGCCCTTGCAGTCGCCGCGGTCGAACACGTTCGCGGCGCGGACGCGCCCGCCCGGCGTCAGGTCATCGCTCGTCACGGTGAACGGGCCTTCCGCATGCGCGGGCAGGGCAGAGAGGACGGCGGCGTAAAGGAGGGCGGCGAGGAACGGCGACGGGCGACCCGATGGCGCAGGCGGAGTGATCTGGCGATCCACACGCATATGGCGCTTCTCCCGTCACGTGGGCCGGACCGATGCGTCCGGCGTTGTTGGCGTAGTGCGTTGCCTGCGCAACTGATGGCAGCGATGGATCAAGTCTAGCATTAGGGTTCGATGAGCGACGCACGCCGCGACCCGTGGTCGCGATCGTTTCCTGCGCGAATCGACCGGCGCAAAATCGACGGACGAAAAAAAACCGCCCGCGGTGAAGCGGGCGGCTCGTTCAGCCAGGACGCCGGCCGGCGGGCCGGCGCGGCATCAATCCTTCGGGGACGTTGCGCCGCCGTGCGCAGCCGACCACTCGGCCGGTGCGTGCAGGAATTTCTCGACTTCGTCGAGCGTCTTCGTCTCGAAGTAGCCCGAGGCCTTCGCGACGCGCAGCACGTCCCACCACGTCGCGAGCGCGTGCAGGTCGACGTCGATGTCCTTCAGGACCGACACGCTTTCCTTGAAGATGTTGTAGTGGAACAGCACGAAGCAGTGGTTCACCGTCGCGCCCGCGGTGCGCAGCGCGTTGACGAAGTTGATCTTGCTGCGGCTGTCGGTCGTCAGGTCTTCCACCAGCAGCACGCGCGAGCCTTCTTCCAGATGGCCTTCGATCTGCGCGTTGCGGCCGAAACCCTTCGGCTTTTTGCGCACGTATTGCATCGGCACCATCATCCGGTCCGCGATCCACGCCGCGAACGGGATGCCGGCCGTTTCGCCGCCCGCCACCGCGTCGATCTGCTCGAAGCCGATGTCGCGCGTGATCGTCGTTTCAGCCATTTCCATCAGCGCGCGGCGGACGCGCGGGTACGAAATCAGCTTGCGGCAGTCGATATAGACGGGGCTTGCCCAGCCGGACGTGAAGATGAACGGTTTTTCTGCGTTGAAGTGCACTGCCTGTACTTCGAGCAGGATTTTGGCGGTCGTATCCGAGATCGACTGACGATCGTAGCCTGTCATGGGCATTCCTTGGGTGATGAGCGAAGAGCGGGCGCGGGCCCGGTGGCGCAGCAAGGGGAACCTGCCCAGGGGGCCGGGGCGCGATCGGACGGCCAATCGCATCGCTGCGCGCGTAGCCCGCTATTTTACCCGATTCAGGCCGGTTTTCGGCGGAATCCGCGCGGGTTCGACGCGCGGCTCACCACCGGCGAAACAAGTGGGGCTGGATCGCCCGCGCGCTGAGGCGGAGGATGCGGCGTTGCACCAACATGCGTCATTTAGGGGGTGTACACTAGGCGACCCTTAGAAATCGTTCAGTACTTTGTACTTTCCTCTTGCCACCCGCCAAGGTTCGATGGCGTGCCGACCCGGCGCGTCGCGTGCCGTCTCGCAGTCGATCACCCCCTCGATTCAAGCAGACGCGGCCGAAGGTGCTGCGTACTGAACCGTCAATATTTCGCATGTCTCTCGCAGGTCAATCATGGACGAACAACTGAAGCAGGCCGCACTCGCTTATCACCTGAACCCGAAACCCGGCAAGATTTCGGTCACCCCGACCAAGCCGCTGTCGAACCAGCTCGATCTGTCGCTCGCGTATTCGCCGGGCGTCGCCGCTGCGTGCGAAGCGATCCACGCCGATCCGCTCGACGCGCAGAAGTACACGTCGCGCGGCAACCTCGTCGGCGTCATCACGAACGGCACCGCCGTGCTTGGCCTGGGCAACATCGGCCCGCTCGCCGCGAAGCCGGTGATGGAAGGCAAGGGCTGCCTCTTCAAGAAATTCGCGGGCATCGACGTGTTCGACATCGAACTGTCGGAGTCCGACCCCGACAAGCTCGTCGAGGCGATCGCGATGCTCGAGCCGACGCTCGGCGGCATCAACCTCGAGGACATCAAGGCGCCGGAATGCTTCTACATCGAGCAGAAGCTGCGCGAGCGCATGAAGATCCCCGTTTTCCACGATGACCAGCACGGCACCGCGATCATCGCGTCGGCCGCGATCCTGAACGGCCTGAAGGTCGTCGGCAAGAAGCTGTCCGAAGTGAAGCTCGTGTGCTCGGGCGCGGGCGCAGCGGCCATCGCGTGTCTGGATCTGCTCGTGAACCTCGGCCTGACGAAGTCGAACATCCTCGTCGCCGATTCGAAGGGCGTGATCTACGAAGGGCGCGGCAACCTCGATCCGTCGAAGCAGCGCTATGCGGCGACCACCGACGCACGCACGCTCGCCGACGCGATCGTCGGCGCGGACGTGTTCCTCGGCTGCTCGAGCGCGGGCGTGCTGAAGCAGGACATGGTCAAGACGATGGGCGACAAGCCGCTGATCCTGGCGCTCGCGAACCCGGAACCGGAAATCCGCCCGGAAGACGCGAAGGCCGTGCGCCCGGACGCGATCGTCGCGACCGGCCGTTCGGACTACCCGAACCAGGTCAACAACGTGCTGTGCTTCCCGTTCATCTTCCGCGGCGCGCTCGACGTCGGCGCGACGACGATCACGGAAGAAATGAAGCTCGCGTGCGTGCGCGCGATCGCCGAGCTGGCGCAGGAAACCGACCAGAGCGAAGAAGTCGCGAAGGCGTATGAAGGCCACTCGCTCGAATTCGGGCCGGACTACCTGATTCCGAAGCCGTTCGACCCGCGCCTGATCATCAAGATCGCGCCGGCCGTCGCGCAAGCCGCGATGGACTCGGGCGTTGCCACCCGCCCGATCCAGGACATGGACGCGTACCGCGAGCAACTCGGCGCGACCGTCTACCGCACCGGCATGGTGATGCGTCCGGTGTTCGCCACCGCGAAGCAGAAGCAGGCCCGCATCGTGTTCGCCGAGGGCGAAGACGAGCGCGTGCTGCGTGCCGCGCAGTTCGTGCTGCAGGAAAAGATCGCGAAGCCGATCCTCGTCGGCCGTCCGTCGGTCATCGACATGCGCCTCGCGAAGATCGGCTCGAAGCTGAAGGCCGGCACCGATTTCGAGATCGTCGATCCGGAAGACGATGCGCGCTACCACCGCTACTGGCAGGCGTATCAGGAGATCGGCGCGCGCGACGGCGTGACGCCGGAAGTCGCGAAGGCCGCGATGCGCAAGTTCAACACGCTGATCGGCGCGATGCTCGTGCATCTGGGCGACGCGGACGGAATGATCTGCGGGATGATCGACACGTTCCACAGCCACCTGAAGTTCATCGAACAGGTGCTGGGCCGTGCGAAGGGCGCCGAGCACTTCGCGGCGATGAACCTGCTGATGCTGCCGGGCCGCAACCTGTTCGTGTGCGATACGTACGTGAACGAACTGCCGAGCGCCGAACAGCTCGCCGACATGACGATCCAGGCCGCGGCCGAGATCGAGCGCTTCGGCATTGCGCCGAAGGCTGCGCTGCTGTCGAACTCGAACTTCGGCAGCGCGCCGTCGGCGTCGTCGCGCCGGATGGGCGAGGCTCGCAAGCTGATCGTCGAACGCGCACCGAACCTGGAAGTCGATGGCGAAATGCACGGCGACGCGGCGCTGTCGGAGCTGATCCGCAAGCAGGCATTCCCCGGCACGACGCTGTCGGGTGAAGCGAACCTGCTGATCATGCCGAACGTCGAAGCGGCGAACATCGCGTACAACCTGCTGAAGATGGTCGGCGGCGAAGGCGTGACGGTTGGCCCGTTCCTGCTCGGCGCGGCGAAGCCGGCCCACATCCTGACGCCGGCTGCGACCGTGCGCCGGATCATCAACATGACGGCCGTTGCCGCCGCGAACGTGAACACGAAGTAAGTCCACGCCCGCGTGTGCCGCGCTTCACGCGCGGCGCAATGAAAAACGCCACGGAACCTGCGTTCCGTGGCGTTTTTTTATCGTGACGCGACGTGAGCGGATTGCCGCTCGCCGGCGGGCATCCGGCCGCGAATGCCCGCCGCGTGCCGTCAAGCGACCTGCTGGTGCGACTGGCCGCCCGCCGGCGAACGCCATTTCGCGAGCAGCGTGTCCCACTTCTGGCGTACCGCGCGCAGGTTGTTCTCCTTCACGTGGCCGTAGCCGCGAATGCCGTCCGGCAGCGCCGCGAGCTCGAGGGCGAGCGGGCGGTTGGCCGCGCTCAGCTTGGCGAGCACTTCGCCGATCAGCGCTTCGTACTCGCCGATCAGCGCGCGCTCGGTGCGCCGCTCCTCGGTACGGCCGAACGGGTCGAGCCCGGTGCCGCGCAGGAACTTCGCTTTCGCGAGCATCCGGAACGCCGACATCATCCACGGGCCGTAGGCCTTCTTCACGAGATGGCCGTGGGCGTCCGTTTTCGCGAACAGCGGCGGCGCGAGGTGGAATTTCAGCTTCCAGTCGCCTTCGAACTGCGCGGTCAGGCGCGCGAGGAACGCCGGATCGGACTGCAGCCGCGCGACCTCGTATTCGTCCTTGTACGCCATCAGCTTGAACAGGTTGCGCGCGACCGCTTCGGTCAGCGGCTCCTGCATCGTGTCGCCGTCTGCCAGCGCGCGCTCGGCCGCGCGCACCTTGTCGACGAATGCCGCATAGCGAGACGCGTACGCGGCGTTCTGGTACGCGGTGAGGAATTCCACACGCTTCGCGATCAGCGCGTCGACCGCCTTCTTCGTATGCAGCGAAATCACCGTGGCGCCTTGCACGGGGCGCGCGTCGCCGGCCGCGGCCTGTTTCACGCTCGCCAGGTCGTGCGCGGCGCGGCGGCCCCAGTCGAATGCCGCGCGGTTTTTCTCGACCGATACCGCGTTCAGCTCGATCGCCCGGACGAGCGACGCGAGCGTGAGCGGCAGCCAGCCTTTTTGCCACGCGTAGCCGAGCACGAACGGGTTCGTGTAGATCGCGTCGCCGAGCAGCGCGACCGCAAAGCGGTTCGCGTCGATGAAATCGACGGCTTCACCGGCCGCCGCGCGGATGTCGTTCTCGGCGGACAGGCCCGGGAACGACCAGTTCGGGTTCTTGATGAACTCGGCGGTCGGCGTCTGCGCGCTGTTGACGACCACGCGCGTCGTGTCGTGGCGCATCCGCGACGTGCACTCGTCGCCGGCCGTGACGATCGCATCGCAGCCGATCACGAGGTCGGCCTCGCCCATCGCGATTCGCGTCGCGTGGATGTCGGTCGGCGCGTGCGAGATCTGCACGTGGCTCATCACGGCGCCGCCTTTCTGCGCAAGGCCGGTGACGTCGAGCACGGTCACGCCCTTGTTCTCCAGGTGCGCGGCCATCCCGAGCAGTGCGCCGATCGTGACGACGCCCGTGCCGCCGACGCCCGTGACGAGCACGCCGTATGCGCGGTCGATGTCCGGCAGCGTCGGTTCGGGGATCGACGGCAGTGCGTTGCCGTCGACCGACACGGCCTTCGGCTTCTTCAACTGGCCGCCCTCGACCGTGACGAAGCTCGGGCAGAAGCCCTTCACGCACGAGAAGTCCTTGTTGCAGCTCGACTGGTTGATCTGGCGCTTCGTGCCGAATTCGGTTTCCAGCGGCTCGACCGACAGGCAGTTCGACTGCACCGAGCAGTCGCCGCAGCCTTCGCACACCGCGTCGTTGATCACGACGCGCTTGGCCGGGTCCGGATACGTGCCGCGTTTGCGGCGACGGCGTTTCTCGGTCGCGCAGGTCTGGTCGTAGATCAGGATCGTCGTGCCTTCGATCTCGCGCAGCTCGCGCTGCACGTCGTCGAGCTGGTCACGGTGGTGGATCGTCACGCCCGGCGCGAGCAGCGCCTTCTGGCTGTCGTACTTCTCCGGCTCGTCGGTGACGATCACGATCTTCTTCGCGCCTTCCGACGCGAGCTGGTGCGTGATCTGCGGCACCGTCAGCACGCCGTCGACCGGCTGGCCGCCCGTCATCGCCACGGCGTCGTTGTAGAGGATCTTGTAGGTGATGTTCGCCTTCGACGAGATCGCCGCGCGCACGGCCAGCAGCCCCGAGTGGAAATAGGTGCCGTCGCCGAGGTTCGCGAACACGTGCTTCTCGTCCGTGAACGGCGCCTGGCCGATCCACGGCACGCCTTCGCCGCCCATCTGGCTGAAGGTGCTCGTGCTGCGGTCCATCCACACGGTCATGTAGTGGCAGCCGATGCCGGCGATCGCGCGCGAGCCTTCCGGCACGTTGGTCGACGTGTTGTGCGGGCAGCCCGAGCAGAACCACGGCTTGCGCTCGGTCTGCACGTGCGGCTTCGCGAGCGCCATTTCCTTTGCGTTGATCACGGCGAGGCGCGCGGCGATGCGTGCCCGCACGTCGGACGGCAGCTCGAACTTCTCGAGGCGCGTCGCGATCGCCTTCGCGATGATCGCGGGCGACAGTTCGTAGTGCGCGGGCAGCAGCCAGTTGCCCATCGGCACCGACCATTCGCCGCCGGCGCCGTCCTTCTCGTCGAACTTGCCGAACACGCGCGGACGTTGCCCGTCGGGCCAGTTGTACAGCTCTTCCTTGATCGCGTATTCGAGGATCTGGCGCTTTTCCTCGACGACGAGGATTTCGTCGAGCCCCCGAGCGAACGCCTGTGCGCCCTGTGCTTCGAGCGGCCACACGCAGCCGACCTTGTAGAGCCGGATGCCGATCCGCGCGCAGGTTTCGTCATCGAGCCCGAGGTCGGTCAGTGCCTGGCGTACGTCGAGGTACGCCTTGCCGCCGGTCATGATCCCGAAGCGCGCGCTCGGCGAATCGATCTCGATGCGGTCGAGCTTGTTCGCGCGCACGTAGGCGAGCGCCGCGTACCACTTGTAGTCGAGCAGCCGTGCTTCCTGCACGAGCGGCGGGTCGGGCCAGCGGATGTTCAGGCCGCCTTCCGGCAGGATGAAGTCGGTCGGCAGCACGATCTCGGTGCGATGCGGGTCGATGTCGACCGATGCCGACGATTCGACCACGTCCGTCACGCACTTGAGTGCGACCCACAGGCCCGAGTAGCGGCTCATCGCCCAGCCGTGCAGGCCGAAGTCGAGATATTCCTGCACGTTGGACGGGAACAGCACCGGCAGCCCGCAGGCCTTGAAGATGTGTTCGGACTGGTGCGCGAGCGTCGACGATTTCGCCGCGTGGTCGTCGCCGGCGAGCACCAGCACGCCGCCGTGCTTCGACGAGCCGGCCGAGTTCGCGTGCTTGAATACGTCGCCGGTGCGGTCGACGCCCGGGCCTTTGCCGTACCACATGCCGAACACGCCGTCGTGCTTCGCGCCGGGGTACAGGTTCACTTGTTGCGAGCCCCACACGGCGGTGGCGGCGAGATCTTCGTTGAGGCCGGGCTGGAAGACGATCTGATGGGCTGCCAGGTGCTGCTTGGCTTTCCAGAGCGACAGATCGAGGCCGCCGAGCGGCGAACCGCGGTAGCCGGAGATGAAGCCGGCCGTATTGAGACCGGCGGCGCGATCGCGTTCCTGCTGGAGCATCGGCAAGCGCACGAGGGCCTGGATGCCGCTCATGTACGCGCGACCGCGTTCCAGTGTGTATTTGTCATCAAGCGTGACGGACTTCAGCGCGGCTTCTAGCGACGCGCGTTGGCCTGCGTCTAGCGGGGCATTCATTAACAGTCTCCTCCACCCAGTTTGGGATCACCAAAACTCGACTGCTTCGGGCGTCTTGTGGACGCGTCGGCAGTGGCCGGCATATTGGCCGGTTTTAAGCGATGGTAGCACTGGGGCAAACCCGCCGCCCATCGGTTGGAATGCGGGGGGATTGCGGCGCTGCGTCAGAAAAACAGGGCAGAACCATGCGTTACATCATGTAAAAGCATGTAAAGCCTGCCCCATCTTCGTGCAAACGCCGTTAATCTTGTCGGCCTGCCGGAGGTGCCCGGCCGCGTTGGCTTGTTTCGACGCGATCGGGGAGGCGCCGGCAGTTTTACAGGAGGTGCAATGAACACACGTCATATCCAGAGTTTCCTGATCGTGTCCGCCGCGTTTTTCTCGATGACCGGCCCGGTGCACGCGCGAGGCGCGAGCGCACTGGCGGCAGCCGGCGCGCAGATGCAGCAGATCGTGCCGGCCCAGGACGCCGTCGCGCAGCCGTCGGCCGAGCGCGCCGTCGAGTCGAAGGCGAACGCGCGTTGATCCGCTCGCGCGGCCAGCGGGCCGCGCCGGAATGCGAAAAGGGCGGGAATCCTCGGATTCCCGCCCTTTTTCTATGCGCCGCCGGATCGCGCGGGCTGCCGGGATGCCGCCCCAGGCAGCCGCCCGCCGGATGCGTCAGGCCTTGTCCTGCACGACGCCGCGGCGAATCTGGTCGAGTTCGATCGATTCGAACAGCGCCTTGAAGTTGCCTTCGCCGAAGCCCTGGTTGCCCTTGCGCTGGATGATCTCGAAGAAGATCGGCCCGATCTGGTTCTCGGTGAAGATCTGCAGCAGCAGGTCGTCGCGCGCGCCGTCGATCAGGATCTTGCGTTTCTTCAGTTCGTCCAGCGATTCGCCGTGGTTCGGCACGCGGCGGTCGACCAGCTCGTAATACGTGTCGATCGTGTCGAGCAGCTTCACTTCCTTGCTGCGCAGGCCATCGACCGCCTTGTAGATGTCGGTGGCGCCGAGCGCGATGTGCTGGATGCCTTCGCCATGGTAAGCGTCGAGGTATTCCTGGATCTGGCCGGCCGTATCCGAGCCTTCCTCGTTGATCGGAATGCGGATCTTGCCGCACGGCGACGTCATCGCCTTCGACTTCACGCCCGTCACCTTGCCTTCGATGTCGAAGTAGCGCACTTCGCGGAAGTTGAACAGGCGCTCGTAGAACTCCGCCCATTCCTGCATGCGGCCGCGATGCACGTTGTGCGTCAGGTGGTCGATGTAGGTGAGGCCGTGGCCGACCGGGTTCGGGTTCGCGCCGGCGATCGGCTCGAAGTCGACGTCATAGATGCTGATGTCGCCGATGGCGCCCGGTTGCGCGCCGTTCTTGCCGCGCCAGCGGTCGACGAAGTAGATCAGCGAATCGCCGATGCCCTTGATCGCCGGGATGTTCAGCTCCATCGGGCCCGTCTTGTTGTCGAAGCCCCATGCGCCGAGCTCCAGCGCGTGTTTGTACGCTTTCGCGGCGTCCTGCACGCGGAACGCGATCGCGCAGATCGACGGCCCGTGCAGGCGCGCGAAGCGTTGTGCGAACGAATCGGGTTCGGCGTTGATGATGAAGTTGATGTCGCCCTGGCGGTACACCGTCACATCTTTGTGGCGGTGGCGCGCGATCGCGGTGAAACCCATCCGTTCGAACAGCTGTCCGAGCGCTTTCGGGTCCGGTGCCGTGTATTCGATGAATTCGAAGCCGTCGGTGCCGACGGGGTTGTCCCAGTTCGGGATCTGCATGGCGTGTCTCCTGTGGGGGCGATCGGCCGGGGCGACGTGCGCAGGCCCGGCCTGGTTCGATGTCGAATGTGGCGCACGCGGCGGCGAGCGCGACGAATCGGTACGTGCGACAGAGTGTAGCGGGCAGCCGCGAGCGTAAACTTGCGAACTTAATTGCCCGAACCTACGATGGCGCAATTTCCAGTCTTAAACCATTCATTGGAGGGCAGAAGATGGCGCAAGCCGAATTGGATGCCATCGATCGGCGAATCCTCGCGATTCTTCAGGAGAACGGGCGCCTGTCGAACCAGGAGATCGCCGAGCGTGTGAACCTGTCGCCGAGCCCGTGCCTGCGGCGGATCCGGCGGCTCGAGGAGATCGGCGTGATCACCGGCTATGTCGCGCTGCTGAATCCGCAGAAGCTCGGGCTCGACCTGCTCGCCTACGTGAGCGTGCGGCTCGAGAAGCGCGGCGGCCTGGCGCCGGTGCGGGCCGACGAAACGTCGGCGCGGGCGGGCGCGACCCATGCGGAGCTGTTCCGCGCGGCCGTGCAGACCTGGCCGGAAGTGGTCGCGTGCCACGCGATGACGGGGGACATGGATTACCTGCTGCGCGTGCAGGTCGAGGACATGGCGCATTTCTCCCGCTTCGTGCAGGAGCACCTGCTGCATCACCCGTCGGTGATCGACGTGAAGACGAGCTTTTCGCTCGAATGCTTCAAGGAAACGACGGCGTTGCCGATTCGTTCGGTGCGCTAGTGCGCGGCGGGGAAGGGAGAGGCCGGGCGCGCGGCACGCGCGGCCCGGCTGGCCGACATTACGCCGTCAGCGCGGCGGGCATCAGCGATTCGATGAACTTCGTGGTGCGGCGCGCCTGGCGCTTCATCGCGTAGTCGAACACCGCGGCCTGCTCCTGCAGCATCTCGGCGATGATCGTCGAGTGGTCGGCCGGCGGCAGCGACAGGTACGCATCGGCTTCGCCGTACGCGTACTCGATCCGCATCCCGGACTTCTTCGCGATGTGCATCATCGTCGCGTTACGCGACAGGCAGTGCATGTACAGCATCGTCACGTGCGTGTTGCGGCTGCGGATCGCCGCGCGCTCGAACAGCTTCGAGCCGACGCCGCGGCCGCGTGCGCTTTCGAGCACCGACACGCCGAATTCGGCCGTGCGCTTGTCGCCCTCGGCCGGCAGGTAGGCCAGGTGGCCGACGCCGATCAGTTCGAGGTCGTGGTCGAACACGCCGAACACGGTGTCGCGACCGAAGTCGATCGTGCGGACATAGTTCTCGATCACGTGGTCGGGCACCATCTGGCCGAAGCGCAGCAGGCGGTCCTCTTCGTCGAGCGAGAGAAAGTGGGTGAGCATCTGCTCACGGTCTTTGGAAGCCAGTTCCCTGACGAGAACCGGCGCACTGCCGACCGTGCCGACGACTTCGGCAGGGCCGTTGAATTGCGTGTTCATCGTGGGTTCCTCAGTGTGTGGCTGCACAAGCGGGTTGTGCAATGCAACAGCATTTTACCCGACGAGGGTTGGGGAAAACCCGTATTTGACGTTATTTGTGCCGAGGGGAAATTCTAAAACCGTTTAGTTAATTCTGTATCTATTTGATTTTTAACGGATTTAAAATTCATCATATGAAACGCACGACGGGCGGTCGCAGTGTACCCGTCGCGCAACGCATGCTGCTGCGCGGCAATCAGGCCGCCGTCGACAGCCCGCGTTCGATCAGGTCGATCACCTGCTCGGCGAAGTCGCGGTAGCCGAGGCGGCCGCCCGGCTTCAGCCATGTGAACGTCCAGTTGATCATCCCGAACACCATCATCGTCACCGATGTCTGGTTTTCCTTCGAGATGCGGTCCGGGTACGCGCGCGCAAGCTGGCGCGTGAATGCCGCGACGATGTCGCGCTGGCGGTCGAGCACGATTTCGCGCTGCGCGTCCTCGAGATACTTCACGTCGTTGAGCAGCGCGACGTGCCGGCTGTGCGACGTCTCGTACTCGGCGAGGAACGCGCGCACGAGCTCGGCGAACGCGTCGCGTTCGCTGAGGCCGCGCCGCTGGCTCGCCCCTTCGACCTCGGCAATGATCAGCATCAGCCGTTTCGTGTAGCGGTCGAGCAGGTCGAACAGGATCGCTTCCTTGCTCTCGTAATAGTGATAGAGGCGCGCCTTCGACGTGCCGCTCGCGGTCGCGAGATCGGACATCGACGTGCTCGGGTAGCTCGTCTGCGCGAATTTCTCGGCGGCCAGATCGAGGATCTGCTCGCGCTGGGATTCGTGGTCGGGCGCTCGGGTACGGGCCATGGTCGAAAACGGAAGATTAGCGGTGCGAGGTGGCCGTGCGGGCCGCGCGCACCTGCGTGGAAGAGAGGGCGTCGGGCGCGTCGTCCTGCAGCTCGAGCCGGCCGGCTGCCGCGAGTTCGCGGCAGCGCCACCAGGCGATCGAGTCGCTGACGAACAGCCCGCCGCGGTCGGCGTCAGCCATGATGCTGCCGACGAGGCGCGCCGCAGGCCGCCAGTCGGCTTCCGCACGCGCGATGATCAGCGCGTCGAGGTCTTCATAGTAGCCACTCTTGATGGTGTTGCTGACCCAGTAGCGCAGCTCGGCGTCCAGGTGCTTCGCCTCCTGCCATTCGAGCGCGAGGCGGCCGATGCGCAGCACCGAGATCGGCGCGGCCACCGGGCGCTTGCGCGCCAGCTCGGCCGGCGAGAACATCCCGGTCGCACACGCCTGGTCGGTACGCGATAGCGCCGCGCGTTGCGCCGAGTCGAGATCGGCGGCCGACAGCCGCACTTCGTTCAGGCGCTGCGGGACGTTGCGCAGGTGATAGGCGACGCGGCGCAGCAGCAGTTTGTCGCCGACGCTCGGCGCATGCCACACGACTACCTGGCCCGTATCGGTCGCGAGCTGGTCGAGGCGCGCGAATTCGCCTTCGATCTCTGCATTCCAGTCGGGAATCTGGTCGCCGAGCACGCACTGCCAGAAGGCGGCGCGCGTGTCTGGCGTCTCGTCGGCGCCCTTGAGCGGCCCGACGCTGAGATCGTCGAGCAATCCGACGACGCGCTCGTCGCGTCCGGCTTGCGCAAGTGCCTCGCGCAGCGACGCGGCGGCGGTGCCGCCCTGAATCACATGAATGGTACTCATCGGCCTGTCGTCAACAAAAGAAAACCGCCGGCCGGGCGGACGTTGCGATGTCCAGCCGGCCGGCGGCCCCTAGTGTAAGCGAGATGTGTGACGGCGAGAAACCGTCCGGCGCCGCGACGCGACGTCGCTCAACGCTCGTCGTAGCTCACGACGACCTTGTCGCTGACCGGGTGGCACTGGCACGTGAGCACGAAGCCGTCCTTCACTTCATGCTCTTCTAGCGTGTAGTTCTTCTCCATCCGCACTTCGCCCTCGAGCACCTTCGCGCGGCACGTGCAGCATACGCCGCCCTTGCACGCGTACGGCAGCGCGAGGCCCGCGCGCAGGCCGACATCGAGCAGGCTCACGCCTTCGTATGGCAGTCGCAGCTTGCGCTTCTTGCCGTCGAGCACGATTTCCAGGTCGGCGGCCGGCGTCTGGTCGGTGATTTCGACGACCGGCGTACCGGCCTGCGGCAACGGCGTGCCGAAGCGCTCGACGTGCACCTTCGCCTGCGGCACGCCGGCCGCCTTCAGCGCGGCCTCGGCTGCATCCATCATCGGCGCGGGGCCGCAGATGAATGCCTCGTCGATCGCGTCGGCCGGCATCAGCGTGTCGAGGAATTCCGCGCATTTCGCCTGGTCGAGCACGCCGTTGAACAGCGCGACGTCCTGCTGGTCGTCCGACAGCACGTGATAGAGGACGAAGCGGTTCATGTAGCGGTTCTTCAGGTCCTCGAGCTCCTCCGCGAACATGATCGCGTCGACGCTGCGGTTGCCATAGATCAGCGTGAACGTGCTGCGCGGCTCGAGTTCGAGCGTCGTCTTCACGATCGCGAGCACCGGCGTGATGCCGGAGCCGCCGGAAAACGCGACGTACTGCTTGCCGTGATCGGCGTTCAGGTGCGTAAAGAACCGGCCGTCCGGCGTCATCACGTCGATCGTATGGCCCGGCTTGAGCGAGTCGAACGCGAAGTTCGAGAAGCGGCCGCCGCGCACCCGCTTGATACCGATGCGCAGTTCGCCGTCACGATCGTAGTCTGTCGTGCCGACGCAGATCGAATACGAACGGCGCGTTTCCTCGCCGTCGATGTGGGTCTTCAGCGTGACGAACTGGCCCTGCGTGAAGCGGTACGCGTCGCGCAGTTCGGGCGGCACGTCGAAGGAGACGGTTACGGCGTCGGCGGTCTCGGGCCGCACGTCGCGGATACGCAGCGGATGAAATTGCGGGGTCGCCATATCGATTAATAGGGTTTGAAGTAGTCGAAGGGTTCGCGGCAGTCGACGCAGCGATACAGCGCCTTGCAGGCCGTGGACGCGAATTGCGCGAGACGCTCGGTACGGGCGGAGCCGCAGCGCGGGCACACGGGTGCCGCGACCGGTCGCGGCACGAAGCGCACGACGTTTTCTCGCGGCGCGGTTGTGCCGCACTGGCCGACCGGCGGCGCGATGCCGTACGCGCGCAGCTTGTCGCGCGCTTCCTGCGTGATCCAATCGGTCGTCCACGCGGGGGCGAGCACCGTCTCGATCCGGTGCGGCGGGAGGTCGGCGGCCTGCAGCGCGGCCGCGATGTCCTCCGCGATCTGCGACATGGCCGGGCAGCCCGAGTAAGTCGGCGTGATCACGATTTCAAGCTGGCCGTCGTCCGCGCGGCGGACGTCGCGCAGGATGCCGAGCTCGCGGATCGACACGACCGGGATCTCGGGGTCGGGCACGGCTTCGAGCACGTCCCATGCGCGGGCGAGCAGCGGGTCGGCGTGGCGCGAGTCGGGCACGGCGTTAGCGGGGGCAGTCTGGACGGACATCGTCGGGCTCCGTGGCGGGACGGCCGGTTACCAGCTCGCGCCGGGATGCTGGCGTGCGAGGCTTTGCAGTTCGGCGAGCAGGTAGCCCATGTGTTCCGAGTGCTCGCCCTGCTTGCCGGTCGTCACGTGCTGCACGGGGGCCGGCAGCGTGAGCGTCGCTTCCGCGAGCGCGTCGTCCACGTCCGCGCGCCATGCGGCTTCGAGCGTGGCCGGGGCGGGGGCGATGCCCTCGGCGGCGACCGCGTCATCGATCGCATCGGCGGTGAAGAATTCGCGCGTGTACGGCGTCAGGTAGTCGAGCGCGCTCTGCGCGCGACGGTGCGATTCGTCGGTGCCGTCGCCGAGGCGAACGAGCCACTCTCGTGCGTGCTGCACGTGATAGCGGGTCTCCTTCACCGATTTCGCGGCGATCGCGGCGAGCTGCGTATCGGTCGACGTTTCGAGCGCGCTCCACACGTGCAACATCAGCACCGAGTACAGGAAGTTGCGCACGATCGTCACCGCGTAGTCCTTGTCGGCGTGTGCGGTGCCGGCGACCGGGCCGTAGTGCGGCAGCTCGGCGAGTGTGAAGTTCGCGAACTCGCGCTCGGTACGGAAGTACGCGTAGTCGTCCTCGGTCTTCGTCGCGCCGGTGAGCTGGCGCTCGAGTTCGGCCGCGTGCGTATACAGCATGCGCGCCTGGCCGATGAGGTCGAGGCTCATGTTGGTGAGCGCGATGTCTTCCTCGAGGATCGGGCCGTGGCCGCACCATTCGGCGTTGCGCTGACCGAGGATCAGCGTGTTGTCCGCGAGGCGCAGCACGTAGGAGAGGTGTTCGGGCGTGATCGTCATGGCGCGGGCGTTACATGTGGTTGACTTCGTCGGGCAGCGTGTAGAACGTTGGGTGACGGTAGATCTTGTCGCCCGCCGGCTCGAACAGCTCGGCCTTCTCGCTCGGATCCGACGCGGTGATCGCCGACGACGGCACCACCCAGATGCTCACGCCTTCCTGGCGGCGCGTGTAGACGTCGCGCGCCATGCGCAGCGCCATCGACGCGTCGGCGGCGTGCAGGCTGCCGCAATGCTTGTGGTCGAGCCCCTGCTTGCTGCGCACGAACACTTCCCAGATCGGCCATTCCTTGTTCATCACTTTCTCCTGAATCCTGAATTCGATGGTGTGCCGCCGCTCAGGCGGCGTGCTGTTCGGCGCGCGCGCGGCGCTTTGCTTCGTGGGCGAGAGCGGCTTCGCGTACCCATGCGCCGTCCTCGTGCGCTTTCACGCGGGTCGCGAGGCGTTCCTTGTTGCACGGGCCGTCTCCGTTGACCACGCGCCAGAATTCGTCCCAGTCGATCGTGCCGTAGTCGTGATGGCCGCGCGCCTCGTTCCACTTCAGGTCGGGGTCGGGCAGCGTCACGCCGAGCACCTTCGCCTGGTCGACCGTCGCGTCGACGAACTTCTGCCGCAGGTCGTCGTTCGTGATCCGCTTGATGCCCCATTTCGCGGACTGGTTGCTGTGGACCGAATCGGCGTCGCTCGGGCCGAACATCATCAGCACCGGCCACCACCAGCGGTTCACGGCCTGCTGGACCATCGCGCGTTGCGCGGCGGTGCCCTTCATCATCGACAGCAGCGCATCGAAGCCCTGGCGCTGGTGGAACGATTCTTCCTTGCACACGCGGATCATGGCGCGCGCGTACGGGCCGTACGTGCAGCGGCAAAGCGGGATCTGGTTCATGATCGCGGCGCCGTCGACGAGCCAGCCGATCACGCCGACGTCGGCCCAGGTCGGTGTCGGGTAGTTGAAGATGCTCGAGTATTTCGCCTTGCCGGCGTGCAGCGCGTCGATCAGCGAATCTCGCGACACGCCGAGCGTTTCTGCCGCGCTATACAGATAGAGGCCGTGGCCGGCTTCGTCCTGGACCTTCGCGAGCAGGATCGCCTTGCGCTTCAGGCTCGGCGCGCGCGAGATCCAGTTGCCTTCGGGCAGCATGCCCACGACTTCCGAATGCGCGTGCTGCGAGATCTGGCGTACCAGCGTCTTGCGATAGGCGTCGGGCATCCAGTCCTGCGGTTCGATCTTGCCGTCGGCGGCCATGACCGCATCGAACCGCGCCTGCTCGGGCGACTCGGCGGTGGCGTCGAGTGGCGCGACGTTGCCGGGGATGTCGAGGGATTGCGTGTACATGGCGAGGCTCTCGTCCGGTTGAATGTGTGCGAAGTATAAACCAACCGACCGGTCGGTTAATAAATTTCTTGCGGATTTGCGGCGAGACTCGGGTAAACGAGGGACGTCGGGGCACGATCGGAGGGTGTGATGGTGATCCGGCGCGTGGGGTTCGCGTCTTCTGCGGCACAATGCCCGCTTTCCGACGAGGATTTTGCCGATGTCATTTCGAAGCAGTATCGCCGCAGCCGTGCTGGGTGCGGCCGTCTTTGTCTCGCCGCTCGTGGCGTCGGCGTCGGCCGCGCCGGCCGGATGGGTGGCCGCGTGGGCGACCGCGCTGCAGCCGATTCCCGACCTTGCCGCACCGCCGCCGCTCTATCGCGCACCCGACGTGGCTGGGCGGGCCGTGCGCCAGATCGTCTACCCGACGGTGTCGGGGCGTGCTGCGCGGATCCGCATCAGCAATGCATACTCCCGTGCGCCGCTGGTCGTGGAGGCGGCGAGCCTCGCGCGCGCAGGCGAAGGGGCGGCGCTTGCCGGCGCGGCGGTGCCGGTCCGGTTCGGCGGCAAGGCGTCGGTGACGCTTGCGCCGGGCCAGGAACTCGAAAGCGATCCGGTGGCGATCGACGTGGCGGCCGGGCGACCCTATGCGATCAGCCTCCAAATGGGGGCAAACGAGCGGATGACGGTCTGGCACCGCGTGTCGAACCAGTTCAATTACGTGTCTGCACCCGGTGATCACGTGAGTGATCCGGGCGCCGCGATGTTCCGCACCCGCTTTACTCAATATGCATGGGTGAGCGAGCTCGCGGTCGAAGCCGGTTCGGCGCGCGCCAGCGTAGCGGCGATCGGCGATTCGATTACCGACGGGCTGCGCTCGAGCGTGAACCGGAACCGCCGCTGGCCGGACGCACTGGCGCGTCGACTGACCGCCGCTGGTGCGGAGTCGATCGGCGTCGCGAATCTTGGGATCAGCGGGAACCGGCTGCTCAGCGATTCGGCGTGCTATGGCACGTCGGTGGCCTCGCGGTTCGAGCGCGATGCGCTGTCGCGCGCGGGTGTGAAGGCGGCGATCGTGCTGATCGGGATCAACGACATCAACTTTGCGGCGATGCCGCCGCGGGCGGGGCTCGATTGCGACCACCCGCATACGCAAGTCACGGCCGCATCTTTGATCGACGGCTATCGCCGGTTGATCGAAGCGGCGCACCGGCAGGGCGTGAAGGTTTTCGGCGCGACGCTGACGCCGGCCGGGCTGCCGGCGGGGCGCGAGACTATCCGCCTCGAAGTGAACCGGTGGATCCGAAGCAGTGGCGGGTTCGACGGCGTGGTCGACTTCGATGCCGTGCTGCGCGATCCGGCGCACCCGAGCGTGCTGCAGCGTCGCTACGATAGCGGGGACGGCATTCATCCGAGCGACGCCGGCTACACGGCGATGGCCGACGCGGTGCCGGTCGAGCAACTGCTGGCTGCGGTGGGCGGCAAGTGACGCACTGCTATATATAGAGGGAAGTGTTGCCGGCAACGCGTAGGTCAGCGGCGCCATTTGGCCCGTCGAGCCCGAAGCCCCCGTGCGCGTCAGCGCACGGGGGCTTTTTCAAAATATTTTCACAAAGGGGCTTGCGGAGTTGGGGGCGGGTGCTTAGAATCACGCCTCTTTCGCGCTAACGGAAACACGGCGCGGGAGAAGGGAAGCAGGGTTGGCGGTGTGCTGGAGTCTGAAGCGCGCAGCCGGCCTGGAAGTTGAGCCCCGCAGTCGCAACGATGTAGTGTAAAAAGTTGTTGACGAACTGCGAAACACGGTTCATAATCTCGCTTCTCTGCTGCTGAAAACGCAGCGCTGCCGGGAAACACGAAGTTCCTCGCAGAATGCTCTTTAAAAATTAACAGCCGATAAGTGTGGGCGCTTGATGGAAGCGAGCTGATCCTCGGA
>NZ_PTXM01000045.1:0-31922 GCF_004343765.1 Burkholderia sp. SRS-25 | reverse complement strand
AGCCAGTCCAGCAGCCAAGTGCTTGAAGTGCCTTGCGATCGAGCAATTCTTCCTCCTGACTTCCTTAAAGTCAGGCGTCAGGTTACGCAATCACCCTCAAACCCTCCACGGTTTCCTGCGATGAACCTTTTTTTGTGCCGCTCCTGAAGCGGCCACTCTCGGCGACCGGCCCCGCGTTGCCGCGGTGCCAGGCACCCGGGACGTGCCGGTCAGCGGCTGATCGGCTTGTAGCGCAGGCGCTTCGGCTTCGAGGCTTCTTCGCCGAGACGCGCGCGCTTGTCGGCTTCGTACTCCTGGTAGTTGCCGTCGAAGAACGTGACCTGCGAATCGCCTTCGAACGCGAGGATGTGCGTCGCGATCCGGTCGAGGAACCAGCGATCGTGCGAGATCACCATCACCGAACCCGCGAATTCGAGCAACGCGTCTTCCAGCGCGCGCAGCGTTTCGACGTCGAGGTCGTTCGACGGTTCGTCGAGCAGCAGCACGTTGCCGCCCGAGATCAGCGTCTTCGCGAGGTGCAGGCGGCCGCGTTCACCGCCGGACAGGTTGCCGACGATCTTCTGCTGGTCGCCGCCCTTGAAATTGAAGCGGCCGATGTACGCGCGCGACGGCGTTTCGTACTTGCCTACCGTCAGCACGTCGGCGCCGCCCGAGATTTCCTCGAACACCGTCTTCGACCCGTCGAGCGCGTCGCGGCTCTGGTCGACGTATGCGAGCTTCACGGTCGGGCCCATCACGACTTCGCCCGAATCCGGCTGTTCCTTGCCGGTCAGCATCTTGAACAGCGTCGACTTGCCGGCGCCGTTCGGGCCGATGATGCCGACGATCGCGCCGGCCGGGATCTTGAAGCTCAGATTGTCGATCAGCAGACGGTCGCCGAACGACTTGCTGACGTTCTTGAACTCGATCACTTCATTGCCGAGGCGTTCGCCGGCCGGAATGAAGATTTCCTGCGTTTCGTTGCGCTTCTGGTATTCCTGGCTGCTCAGCTCCTCGAAGCGCGCGATACGCGCCTTCGACTTCGCCTGGCGGCCCTTCGGGTTCTGGCGCACCCACTCCAGTTCCTTCTTGATCGCCTTCTGGCGCGCCGATTCCGACGCTTCTTCCTGCTTCAGGCGCTCTTCCTTCTGGTCGAGCCAGCTGCTGTAGTTGCCCTTCCACGGAATGCCGTGGCCGCGGTCGAGTTCGAGAATCCACTCGGCCGCGTTGTCGAGGAAGTAGCGATCGTGAGTGACCGCGACCACGGTGCCGGGGAAGCGCACCAGGAACTGTTCGAGCCAGTCGACCGATTCCGCGTCGAGGTGGTTGGTCGGTTCGTCGAGCAGCAGCATGTCGGGTTTCTCGAGCAGCAGCTTGCACAGTGCGACGCGGCGCTTTTCACCGCCCGACAGGTGTTCGATCTTCGCGTCCCACGCCGGCAGGCGCAGGGCGTCGGCGGCCACTTCGAGCTGCTGCTCGGGGCTGCCGCCGTCGCTCGACGCGAGGATCGCTTCGTACTTCGCCTGCTCGGCTGCGAGCGCGTCGAAGTCGGCGTCCGGCTCTGCATACGCCGCGTAGATTTCGTCGAGCTTCTTGTTGGCCTGGAACAGGTCGCCGAGGCCTTCCTCGACGGCTTCGCGCACCGTCTTCGTCGGGTCGAGCTGCGGCTCCTGCGGCAGGTAGCCGATGTTCAGGTTCGGCATCGGCGTCGCTTCGCCTTCGATGTCCTTGTCGACGCCCGCCATGATGCGGATCAGCGTCGACTTGCCCGAGCCGTTCAGGCCGAGCACGCCGATCTTCGCGCCGGGAAAGAACGACAGCGAGATGTCCTTCAGGATCTGGCGCTTGGGCGGCACGATCTTGCCGACCCGGTTCATCGTGAAAACGTATTGGGCCATTTCGGTGTGAAATTCAGAAGTGGTTGAGACTGCCGCGCAGCGCGCGGGCGTGGCGGCGTCGGGTGATTCGGTACGGAGCGTGCCGCGCAGGGCGCGGCGGCGTCGCCGCGTGTCGGCGGCGCGAGCGGCTATTGTACTTCGCCGCCGAGTGTCGCTGACAGCGGCGGGTGGCGGCAGCGGTCGGGACTGGCCGTTCGGCCGGGGGCTACAGCCACGCGGCAACGCCGCTGTGCCCCGAGCACGTGCCGCGCCGGTGACGGCTGAAGCTGTACGTGCCGTCGCGGCAGCGCGCGCTCGCGCCGTCGGGCACGCGGCCCGATTTCGAATGAGCGGGGGCGTGCACGGTGTCGCCGTCGCGGTTGCGATACGTGTCGTGGCGGTCGAGATCGGCTTCGTTGCCGTAGCCGGGCGATGCGTGGTAGGCCTGCGCGGCAGTCGGTAACGCGGCACACGCGACAAAGAGCGCGGCGGACAAGGTCGCGATGCGTGTCGCGCGGCGGAACAGGGCAGGCATGGTCTCTCTCGGTCTGTTGTTATCGGTGTCGGGCCGCATGTTAGCCGATCGGCCGAGGAACCGCGCCGTGAGGGACGGCGCTACGTCGTGCCGGACATCGAAGCCGCGCCATCGGCCAGTGCGGCGTCGAGGATCCATCGGCGGAATGCGGCGACCTTCGGCCGTTCCGCGTGGTGCGGCGGATAGACGAGGTAGTACGCGAAATCGTCGAGCCACGCGACGTCGGCGAGCTGCACGAGCCGGCCGCTCGCCAGCTCGCCGCGCACCATCGCGGCCGGCAGCAGCCCGGCGCCCTGGCCGGCGACGATCGCCTGCAGCAACAGGCCCGAGTCGTCGAACGCGGGGCCGCGCGGCGGGCCGAAATCGTCGATCCGCTGCGCGCCGAACCAGATGTGCCAGCCCTTGCGCTCGGCGTCGTGCAACTGCGGCCAGCCGACCAGCTCGGCCGGCGTCGCCGGCATGCCGAGCCGCGCGACGAGTTCGGGCGACGCGAGCGCGACGATCTCCACCGTCAGCAGGCGCTCGCTGCACAGCCCGATGTAACGCCCGAGGCCATGACGGATCGCGACGTCGACGCCGTCGCGCGAGAAATCGGCCAGTGCGTGGCTCGTGACGACCTGCAGGTCGACGTCCGGGCAAGCTTCCCGAAACTGCGCGAGGCGTGGGACGAGCCACGCGGATGCGAAGAATGGCGTGACGCTCACCGTCAGCACGCCGCTGTCGGCAGCGCCCGACACGCGCTGCGATGCATCGGCGATCTGCCTGAACGCGTTGCGTACCGGCGGCAGGTAGTCTCGGCCGGCGGCCGTGAGCAGGATGCCGCGGTTGACGCGCTCGAACAGCTGCACGCCGAGATGCGTCTCGAGTGTGCGGATCATCTGGCTTACCGCGCCGGGCGTGACCGACAGCTCCTCGGCAGCCGCCTTCACCGACAGGTGGCGGGCGGCCGCCTCGAATGCGCGCAGCGCGTTGAGAGGCGGCAAGCGGGAACGATTCATTCAGTTTTTCTAAATCGAAAGTCCGACGAAATATCGTTTGAGACGATGCGCATGCGCGAGTACCGTTGATGCATCGGATCGCAGGCTTCGCGACTGCCTGTCGGCAGCCGGTGCGATCAACATAGTTCAACTATATCCAAGAGGCAATCCGGACACCGCCCGGCGGCCGGGGAACCTGAGAGGAGCATCGTTATGAACCGCCCGCGCGCATCGCGCGTTTTCTACGGCTGGTACGTGGTGGCGGCCGCGTTTGCAGTCACGTTCGTCGGTTTCGGCAGCGCATACACGTTCAGCGCGTTCGTCGAGTCGCTGCAGCGGGATTTCGCCGCGTCGCGCGGGCAGATCTCGCTCGTGTTTTCGCTCGCCGGCTTCCTGTACTTCGGTTTCGGCATCGTCAGCGGGCCGCTGGCCGACCGCTTCGGCTCGCGGCGGCTTGCCGTCGCGGGGATGCTGCTGACGGGCATCGGGCTCGCGGCTGCCGGTGCCGCGCATACGCTGGTGCAGGTCTATGTCGCGTACGGTCTCGGTGTCGGGCTCGGCGTTGGCTGCGCGTACGTGCCGGCCGTCGGCGCCGTGCAGCGCTGGTTCGTGCGCCGGCGCGGCTTCGCGTCGGGGCTCGCGGTCGCCGGGATCGGCGTCGGTACGCTGGCGATGCCGCCGCTTGCGTCCGCGCTGATCGCGCATGTCGGCTGGCGCGGTGCGTATTTCACGCTGGCCGTGATCGCGGTCGTGATCGGCGCGGGGATGTCGTTGCTGATCGAGAACGATCCGCGCGGGCGGGGGCTGCTGCCGGATGGGGAGGCGGCGCGCGAGCGGGTGGAAGGCGGCGGCGCGAAGGTCACCGGGCGCGATGCAGGCGCCTCGGTGTCCGGCGCGGCAGTGGGCCGCAAGCCGGTTGCGGCTTCGACGTCTGCCGGCGCGACGGTGCGCGAAGCCGTCACGTCGCGTCCGTTCGCGAGCCTTTACGCGGCATGCCTCATCTGCTCGTTCGGCGTGTTCGTCCCGTTCGTTCATCTCGTGCCGTACGCGCTCGATCATGGCGTCTCGTCATCGACGGCCGTGCTGCTGCTTGGCGCGATCGGCGTCGGCAGCACGGCCGGCCGTTTCTTCCTCGGCGGCCTTGCCGACCGCTTCGGTCGCCGCACATCACTGCTCGCGATGTTCGCGGGCATGGCCGTCGCACTCGTCGCGTGGGCTTGCGCAGGCAGCGTCGCGCCGCTTGCGGCGTTCGCACTCGTGTTCGGCGTGTTCTATGGCGGCTGGGTCGCCGTGCTGCCGGCGGTCGTGATGGACTATTTCGGCGGCCGCAACGTGAGCGGGATCATCGGCGTGCTTTATACGAGCGTCGCATTCGGCACGCTGATCGGGCCGACCGCGGCCGGCTTCATCTACGACGCGGGCGGCGGCTATCTCGTGCCGATCCTGGCCAGCGCCGCAGCGAATGCGATCGCCTTCGCGATTGTCGCGACGACAGGGCGTGCGTCGACGGCCGCGCGTGCGGCGCGCGGATAAGCGCACTGCCCACGACACGGCTACGCGAATTCCGGTACGGTGGCCGGATCGTGAACCGAAGGCATCCAGCCGGGAGGCCCCGTGACATTCGACGAAGTTCGGCAGATCGCACTGGCGTGGCGCGGCGTCGAGGAAGGCACGTCTTACGGCACGCCCGCACTCAAGGTGAAGGGCAAGATGCTCGCGCGGCTGCGCGAAGACGGCGACACGCTCGTCGTGAAAGGCGTCGGCCCCGACGAGCGCGCGTGGCTGATCGAATCGGAACCTGACGTGTATTACGTGACGGATCACTACGTCGGCTGGCCAATCGTGCTGGTGCGACTGTCGGCGGCCCGTCCGGACGCCGTGAAAAATCTGCTTCTGCGAGAATGGCAGGCCGTCGTCCCCGCCAAATGGCGTGACGAGATGGCGAACGGCACGCGCTGACGCGCCGCGGGTTGCGGCTGACTGACTCGATGTCGCCGGGCGCTTTCGGCGCGCTCGCGAGTCGCCACGGACGGTACAAGCGTTGCATCGATCGATGTCGATGCAACAAGTGGTTCCATCGAAATTCTTCAATTGGTTCTTAGTGAAGAACCGTTTGGTGCTTACACTCCTTCGCTTCGAAGGCAGCTGACGAAAGCCGACGGAAAGGGCGCACGCGATGCGCCGGCGCCCTGCGTGCCGCATCGCACCCGCAGCTTCGCAGACTGCGTCGCGACCCGTTCCGGAACGGCCCCCGATCCGGCTGCGCGCCTGCAACCATGCAGGTGCCGCATCCGGCACGGCTCAAGAACCACAATCCCCCGTGCTGCCTTCACGCGATACCCGGCCATACCGGAACCGTTTTTTGGAGAGAGACAGATGAGTGGAAGCAACACAGGCCTTGGTACGGGCCTGAAGCAGCGGCACGTGACGATGATGTCGATTGCCGGCGTGATCGGCGCGGGCCTGTTCGTCGGCTCCGGCCACGCGATCGCGGAAGCCGGCCCGGCGTCGATCCTTGCGTATGCGATCGCAGGGGTGCTGGTCGTGCTCGTGATGCGCATGCTCGGCGAGATGGCCGTCGCGCACCCGGACAGCGGTTCGTTCTCCACCTATGCCGATCGCGCGATCGGCCACTGGGCCGGTTTCTCGATCGGCTGGCTGTACTGGTGGTTCTGGGTGCTCGTGATCCCGATCGAGGCGACCGCCGCCGCGACCATTCTCAATGCCTGGTTCCCCGGCGTCGCGACCTGGGTCTTCGCGCTCGGCATCACGCTGGTGCTGACGGTGACCAACCTCTTCTCGGTCAAGAACTACGGCGAATTCGAATTCTGGTTCGCGCTGATCAAGGTTGTCGCGATCGTCGTGTTCCTGTGCATCGGCGGTGCGGCGATCGTCGGCATCATCCCGGCGCCGGCTGTGTCGGGCGTGTCGAACCTGTTCGTGCATGACGGCTTCATGCCGCACGGCGCCGGCGCCGTGCTCGCGGCGATGCTGACGACGATGTTCTCGTTCCTCGGCACCGAGATCGTGACGATCGCGGCCGCCGAATCGGACAACCCGCAACGCCAGATCGTGCGCGCGACGAATTCGGTGATCTGGCGTATCACGCTGTTCTATCTCGGCTCGATTCTCGTCGTCGCGGCCATCGTGCCGTGGAACGACCCGCTGCTGCCGAAGCACGGCTCGTATCAGCGCGCGATGGAGCTGATCGGCGTCCCGAACGCGAAGGCGATCATCGACGTGATCGTGCTGGTGTCGGTCGCGAGCTGTCTGAATTCGGCGCTGTACACCGCGTCGCGGATGCTGTTCTCGCTGTCCAAGCGCAAGGATGCGCCCGCGTTCCTGCACCGCACCGATTCGACCGGCACACCGCGCGCGGCCGTGCTCGCGTCGACCGCGTTCGGTTTCGTGACCGTGATCGCGAACTACCTGATGCCGGAGCAGGTGTTCGGCTTCCTGCTGGCGACGTCGGGCGCGATCGCGCTGCTCGTGTATCTCGTGATCGCGATCTCGCAGCTGCGGATGCGCAAGACGCTCGAATCGACCGGCGCGGACCTGACGCTGCGGATGTGGTTGTTCCCGTGGCTCACGTGGGCGGTGATCCTGTTCATCTGCGGCACGCTGACCGTGATGCTCGTGAGCGAGGATCACCGGATGGAAGTGGGGGCGACGGCCGTGCTGGCGCTGATCGTGTTGCTGGCGTCGTGGCTGAACAAACGTGGTCGCGATGCGCAAGCGAGTGAAGGGCGGCGCGTGTCGGCGACGTGATGCCAATGGGATTGCTCAGGCAAATATTTGCACGACTCGGGTGCTGTATCACGGATACGTATTAGTGTTTTTGCGTGCAGTTAAATTGGAAGGTTAGTCCGAGTAAGAGCATAGATAAATTGCTCTTACTCGACTATTTTTGTTTTCCACTGAAAATTGTTAAGCGCTGTGTTGACTGGTCATTGGGCGACTAAACGTCGTAATCCGTCACGAAATTTGCAAAAGCTCGGGGACAGATTGTCATCAATATCCATATGCGGCCCGATTGTCTCGGCCCACTCGTGCTTGACTTGTCCGGGCAATGGCCATCCTTCCGCTTCGATCGCTGATCGCCCTCCCGGATAAATTGCGTCGGCTAAGAGCTCCCACGTGTCACATACGCTGTCTTGCTCGTAACGCGCAAGCACCTCCTTTTTTGCCTTTGGGTAGGCTGTCAGTAGGGCTGTTCGATCACCGAAGAACCATGCTTCCATTTCCTCTACGGCGAGACGAAACAGTGTGTTCGCAGGTGCCCCGCACTGTGCAGCCAAAGCGTGCAACTCTCGCATGAAGGCCTTGCAGTCTCGACGATCGCTGTCCAAAACCACAACGATTGCGTCAATGCCAGGTGTTTTCCCATATCCGGTAAGAAGTCGCGGCAATTGATTAAGCAGTGCACGCTTGGCCGGATCCGCCTTAGGGGAAAGGTTTGCCGGAAGGCGGCCAATTCCTTTATAGGTGTGGACCCGCCAAGTGTGGGGTTCGCTGTATGTCCCTACAATCTTAGGTAGCAAACTCTCAATCAATTTTGCCCCAGAGCTATCCTCAACAAGTACCTCGATGTGCATTCTTACCTCGCATCAAGGTAGTCGCTATACCAGAGGCCTCCAAGCGGTAACCCCTCGTTCACTAAATTGCGAACTAGTTCGATATCGGAAGCTCGGCGAATCGAGGAGAATCCATCGTCATCCTTTTCCAATATCCAAACCTCTTTGGGTGATAGTGCATCTACAAAGTACGGCTGATGAGTGGTTACAAATATTTGAGGAGCATTCTTTTTTCCTGTTGCATGACTGCGCAATTCGTATGCTAATGAGTCTAGTAGGCGATGGTAAAGGCCGTTCTCTGGTTCTTCGATGCAAATGAAGGGAGGGGGGTCTGGATCCTCCATCAACAAGAGATACGCAAAAATCTTCAGCGTGCCGTCCGACATTTGGCCGGCATAGAATGGGTCGGCGAAAGCGCCATCATTAAATTGCAGGAGGACACGCTTATCCTGCGTGACGGTGGTGCTAATGCTTTGCACTCCTGGGATCTTGGTTGCGATGCGTTCGAGAATCGCTCTAAAGCGGTCTTTATGCTCGCGCTCCATGTATTGAACTACGTTCCCAATGTTGTCGCCATGTACATTGAGGTGACGTTGGGCGCCTGCCGATGGAATTGATCGTGCGGCATCCGGATGAAAGTACGATAAGTACCAACCTTTTAGGAAGTCACGAAAGCGTTTGATGCGTGGGTGCTCTTTAAGAGTACCCAGGGTGGCGATGCCCAGCTGACGGAGGTCAGTTAGCTCGACATCTTCCTGCGCTCGATCTTCTTCGCCACTGGTGGTTTCAACGGCTTCTTCGCCAGCCCATACTTTGCCTATGCCATAGTGGAGCCGTAGGAAAGGGTAGGGACGTCCATGCTTTTGTCCTTTGCGGCGTTGCTTGAGGACCTCTGATTCCACGAAAGGACGGCCGCTTTCATCGAGATTGATGGCGAGCTCGTATGTAATTGGACGCTCGCCCTTCGCTTCTCGGTAGTAAATTTCGAATCTAATTGGTTCATCGGTTCCGAGAGAGCGCATGCGTTCAAAGCCACCGCGCTGCTTTGCATCGCATGCCGTTTCTACGTCTGTCGAAAGGCAGTCTGCGACAAAGCCAAAGGCGTCGAACAGCGTACTTTTGCCAACTCCGTTTCTACCAATCACGACAGTGAATGGAGTGAGCGGGTCACCCTTTTGTTCGGTGGAAAGTTTTCCAAGAGTTACGTCCCGCAAAGCGCGGTAGTTGCGTACGCGGAATCCTTCTATCAATGCCATGTCACGTCCTCTTCTTCTCTAGCGCAATTGATGCTCAGTCGGCTGGTCGTCCTATATCTGCAAAATTGTAGGCGTGTCTGTTGTATAGCGTCCATAAAAAAGCCCTCGGCGCGGTGTCGAGGGCTGAGTTCAATCTAAGCGAACGAGTCGCTCAGGAGGTCGGTGTGAATCGACGCCTCCATGTGAAGCGTCGTCAATCCATTACACGTTGAACAGGAAATTCATCACGTCGCCGTCATGCACGACATATTCCTTCCCTTCCGCACGCATCTTGCCGGCTTCCTTCGCGCCCTGCTCGCCCTTGTATGCGATGAAGTCGTCGAACGCGATCGTCTGCGCGCGGATGAAGCCGCGCTCGAAGTCGGTATGGATCACGCCGGCTGCCTGCGGAGCCGTGTCACCGATATGGATCGTCCACGCGCGCACTTCCTTCACGCCGGCGGTGAAGTACGTTTGCAGGCCGAGCAGCTTGAAGCCCGCGCGGATCACGCGGTCGAGGCCCGGCTCTTCCATGCCCATGTCGGCGAGGAACGCTTCCTTGTCCGCGTCGTCGAGATCGGCGATTTCCGCCTCGATCGCCGCGCACACGGCCACGACCGGCGCATTCTCGCTTTCCGCGTACTTGCGGACCGCGTCGAGGTGCGGGTTGTTCTCGAAACCGTCGTCCTTCACGTTGGCCACGTACATGGCCGGCTTCGCGGTGATCAGGCAGAACGGCTTCAGCAGCGCCTCTTCGTCATCCGACAGCGCGAGGCCGCGCACGGCCTTGCCCTGGTCGAGCTGCGCGCGCACCTTCTCGAGCACCGCGACGAGCTTCGCCGCTTCCTTGTCGTTGCCCGACTTCGCAGCTTTCGAATAGCGCGTGAGCGCCTTTTCGACAGTGCCGAGGTCGGCGAGCGCGAGTTCGGTGTTGATCACTTCGATGTCGTCGATCGGGCTGACCTTGCCGGCGACGTGAATGACGTTGTCGTCTTCGAAGCAGCGCACGACGTGCGTGATCGCGTCGGTTTCGCGGATGTTCGCGAGAAACTGGTTGCCGAGGCCTTCACCCTTGCTCGCGCCCGCGACGAGGCCCGCGATGTCGACGAATTCGACGACGGCCGGCACGACACGCTCCGGCTTGACGATCTCGGAGAGCGCCTTCAGGCGCGTATCGGGCACTTCGACGATGCCGACGTTCGGCTCGATCGTGCAGAACGGGTAGTTCTCGGCGGCGATGCCGGCCTTGGTCAGCGCATTGAACAGGGTGGACTTGCCGACGTTGGGCAAGCCGACGATGCCGCATTTGAGACTCATGGAATCCTTCGGACGGGTAAGGCGGCGCGGCCGGACAGGGCACGGCGGCGCGGGAAAAAAGGGCGGCCGGCGCTTGGGGCGCGGCGGGCCGACGGTCAAAGTTGCTATTGTACCGTGCCGACGCCCCGGATTCCGGGCGGGCGCCGAACGGCCGATGCGGCGGGCCGTCGCGCTGCCGCATCGGCCTGCGATTCTGCTGATTTCCCGCAAAGTCCGGCCGCGTAAGGGTTTGGCCCCGCAGCTATAATGCCCGCCATGACTGCCCACCACACCTTCGACGTCGCCGTGGTCGGCGGCGGGCTCGTCGGCAAGACGGCCGCGCTCGCGCTGACCCAGTCCGGCTACAAGACAGCCTTGCTCGCCCAGCCGGCCACGCCGCGCCCCGCTGATCTCGCATTCGACACACGCGTCTACGCGCTGTCTTCCAGTTCGCAGGCGCTGCTAGAGCGGCTGCGGGTCTGGCAGGCGCTCGATCACAGTCGGCTTGCGCCGGTCTTCGACATGCGCGTGTACGGCGATGCGCACGCGGAACTGCACTTCTCCGCGTACCAGGCCTCCGTACCGCAACTCGCGTGGATCGCCGAATCGTCGCTGGTCGAGGCGTCGCTCGACGCCGCGCTGCGGTTCCAGCCGAACCTCACGTGGTTCGATGCGCGCGCACAGGGTTTCGACGTGCGCGACGACGCGGCCGTGCTCACGCTGTCGTCGGGGCAGGTGCTGGAAGCGGACCTCGTCGTCGGCGCGGACGGCGCGCATTCGTGGGTGCGTTCGCAAATGGGGGCCAAGGTCGAGCGGCGCGACTACCGGCAAACCGGCGTCGTCGCGAACTTCAAGGCGTCGCTGCCGCACCGCGAGACCGCCTACCAGTGGTTCCACGAAGGCGAGATCGTCGCGCTGCTGCCGCTGCCGGACGGCCATGTATCGCTCGTCTGGTCCGCGCACACCGCGCATGCGGACGAATTGCTCGCACTCGATCCGGCGCAGCTCGCGGCCGAAGTCGAGCGCGTGTCGCATGGCCAGGTCGGCACGCTCGACTGCGTGACGCCGGCCGCCGGCTTCCCGCTGGCGCTGCAGACGGTCGACAAGCTGATCGCACCGCGCGTCGCGCTGGTCGGCGATGCGGCGCACCTGATCCATCCGCTCGCGGGGCAGGGGATGAACCTCGGCCTGCGCGACGTCGCGGCGCTTGCCGACGCGATCGCGGGCAAGGAGAGCTTCCGCAACCTCGGTGATACGGTGCTGCTGCGCCGCTACGAGCGTTCGCGCCGCGAGGACATTCGCGCGCTGATGGTCGCGACCGACGGGCTGCAGCGGCTGTTCGCGGTGCCGGGTTCGCTCGCGAAGGCCGTGCGCAACGCGGGCATGGCCTTCGTCGGCGCGCAGCCGCTCGTGAAGCGCTGGCTCGTGTCGGCCGCGCTCGGCTGATCGATCGAACCTTCGGCCGATTCGCCGGTCGGACACGGTTCCGTTACGGCGTACACTGTGCCGTGCACACCGATTGAGCTGAAGGAAGATTTCGATGAAAAAAACGATCCGCATCGCGTCGCTGGCGCTGGCCGTCACGATGGCGACGCTTGGCTGCACCGCGCAGGCCGACCAGACCACCGACAAGCTGAAAGCGACGCTGCAGGCCCGCCTCGGCAGCGATGCGCCGATCAAGAGCGTGTCGAAATCGCCGGTCGCGGGCCTTTACGAAGTAAACCTCGGCTCGCAGATCATCTACAGCGATGCGGCAGGCGACTACGTGCTGCTCGGCGATCTCGTCGACACCAAGACGCACAAGAACCTGACCGACGCGCGCCTGTCCGAAATCAACAAGATCGACTTCGCGAGCCTGCCGTTCGCGAATGCGATCAAGGTCGTCAAGGGCAACGGCGCCCGCAAGATCGCGGTGTTCTCCGATCCGAACTGCCCGTATTGCAAGAAGCTCGAGACGACGCTGCAGTCGGTCGACAACGTGACCGTCTACACGTTCCTGTACCCGGTGCTGTCGCCGGATTCGACCGCGAAGTCGAAGGCGATCTGGTGTGCGACCGACCGCGCGAAAACGTGGGAGGGCTGGATGCTTGACCACCGCGCGCCGTCCGGCGCCGGTACCTGCGATACGACCGCGCTCGACAAGAACCTGGCGCTCGGCCGCGGGATGAATGTCACGGGCACGCCGACGATCTTCCTGCCGGACGGCCGCCGCCTGCCGGGCGCCGTGTCGGCCGACCAGCTCAACCAGGCGCTCGCCTCGAGCAAGTAACCGACACACGCCGGGCCGCATGGCCTGGCCAGCGAGGGGCGCCCGCATCTGCCGGCGCCTCTCTTCGTTTCCGCCACCGTATTCGACCGACCGATTGCCACGATGACCCAGCCGATCCGCTATTCGATTGTTCCGAAAGATCTTGCCGCGCACCTGTTCGAAGTGTCGGTGACGGTCACCGACCCCGACCCCGAAGGCCAGCATTTTTCGTTGCCGGTGTGGATTCCGGGCAGCTACCTCGTACGCGAGTTCGCGCGCAACATCGTGACGCTCGGCGCATTCAACGATGCGGGCCGCAAGGTACGGATCGCGAAGACCGACAAGCACACGTGGCAGGCCGCACCGGTGAACGGCACGCTGACGCTGCGCTACGACGTGTATGCGTGGGACCTGTCGGTGCGCTCCGCGTATCTCGACGAATCGGGCGGCTTCTTCAACGCGACGGCCGTGTTCCTGAGCGTCGCGGGCCACGAGGATGCGCCGTGCGAAGTCGACATCGCGAAGCCGGCCGGTACGGCGTTCCGCGCATGGCGAGTCGGTACGTCGCTGCCCGAGGCGCGCGGCACCAAGCGCTACGGGTTTGGCGCCTACCGTGCAGCGAACTACGACGAGCTCTCCGACCATCCGGTGACGATCGGCGAATTCGCGCTCGCGACGTTCGACGCGCACGGCGTGCCGCACGACATCGTAATCGCGGGGCGCGTGACGCAGCTCGACCTTGAGCGCCTGCGCACCGACCTGAAGCGTGTGTGCGAAGCGCAGATCGCGTTGTTCGAGCCGAAATCGAAGAAAGCGCCGATGGACCGCTACGTGTTCATGACGCTGGCGGTCAGCGACGGTTACGGCGGCCTCGAGCACCGCGCGTCGACCGCGCTGATCTGCAACCGCACCGACCTGCCGGTGAAGGGGCGGCCCGAAACGACGGAAGGCTATCGCACGTATCTCGGGCTCTGCAGCCACGAGTACTTCCATACGTGGAACGTGAAGCGCATCAAGCCGGCGGCGTTCGTGCCGTACGACCTGTCGAAGGAAAACTACACGTCGCTGCTGTGGCTGTTCGAAGGCTTTACGTCGTATTACGACGACCTGATGCTGGTGCGCAGCGGGCTGATGTCGCAGGACGAATATTTCGCGGCGCTCGGCCGCACCGTCGGCGGTGTGCTGCGCGGCACGGGGCGCCTGAAGCAGAGCGTCGCCGAAAGCTCGTTCGACGCGTGGATCAAGTACTACCGCCAGGACGAGAACGCGACCAACGCGATCGTCAGCTACTACACGAAGGGCTCGCTCGTCGCGCTCGCCTTCGATCTCGCAATCCGCGCGCAGACGCGCAACAAGAAGTCGCTCGATGACGTGATGCGCCTGCTTTGGCAGCGCTACGGCCGCGACTTCTACCGCGGCAAGCAGGCGGGCGTCGAGGAAAACGAAGTCGAGGCGCTGATCGAAGAGGCGACGGGCGTTGCGCTCGGCCGCCTGTTCGCCGATGCCGTGCACGGCACGCGCGACCTGCCGCTCGCCGATTTGCTCGCGCCGTTCGGCGTGACGCTCGCGCCCGATGTCGCTAACGGCGCCGCCACGAAGCCGACGATCGGCGCGCGCCTGCGCGGCGGCGCGGATTGCACGCTCGCGGCCGTCTACGAAGGCGGCGGCGCCCATCGCGCGGGGCTGTCGGCTGGCGATACGCTGATCGCCGTCGACGGGCTGCGCGTCACGGGCACGAACCTCGACGCACTGCTCGCGCGCTACCGGCCGGGCGACAAGGTCGAGGTTCACGCGTTCCGCCGCGACGAGCTGCGCACCGCGAAACTGAAGCTCGACGGGCCGGAAGTCGCGCGCTACCGGCTGACGGCGGCTGCGAAGCCGGCTGCCGTATCGAAGGCCCGGGAGGCTTGGCTGAAGGGGTGAACGGTCTGAAGCGGGTATCGGGGGCACGATCAACGATTGTTCTGCTGCTGCAACAATGCGTCGCCCTGAGCCCGCTTTTTCGCAGTCATGCGGCCACGCACAATGGCGTCACTCGCGCTACCAAAGCGCAACCCTACTGGAGCCTGACATGACGACCATTCTGCAAATCAATTCCGCGGCACGTTCGCAAGGTGCGCAATCCACGCTGCTGGCCAACGAACTGACGGCAAAGCTGCAACAATCGAACCCCGGCGCGAACGTCGTGGTTCGCGACCTGCTGGCCGACGCGCTGCCGCACCTCGACGAATCGGTGCTCGGCGCGTTCTTCACGCCGGCCGACAAGCGCACCGCGGAACAGAATGCGATCGTCGCGAAGAGCGATGCACTGATCGCCGAGCTGCAAGCTGCCGACATCATCGTGATCGGCGCACCGATGTACAACTTCGGCATCTCGTCGCAACTGAAGACGTACTTCGACTGGATCGCTCGTGCAGGCGTCACGTTCCGCTACACCGAGAACGGTCCGGAAGGCCTGATCAAGGGCAAGAAGGTTCACGTGGTGACGGCCCGTGGCGGCAAGTACGCCGGTACGCCGAACGACAGCCAGACCCCGTACCTGCGCACGTTCCTCGGCTTCGTCGGCATGACCGACGTGAACTTCATCTTCGCGGAAGGCCTGAACCTCGGCGCGGATGCGCAAAGCGCAGCGCTGGCCGGCGCACGCGAAGCGATCGCCGCCGCGTAAGGTTGAAGCGGGTGAGCTGCACCCGCCGCATCGTCCGATAAAAAAACGCCGCGTCCCGAAAGGGCGCGGCGTTTTTGCATGCCGGCTCGCGTGGCCGAAAGAATCGGCGGTGCGGCGGTTACGCGAGCGTTTCCGCCACTTCAGGCAGGCGCCAGTCGATCGGTTCGCGGCCTGCCTCGACCAGATAGTCGTTTGCGAGCGCGAAATGGCGGCAGCCGAGGAAGCCGCGGTGCGCGGACAGCGGCGACGGATGCGGCGCCTCGAGCACGCGATGCGCGCTGGCGTCGAACAGCGCACGCTTCGCCTGCGCGTGTGCGCCCCACAGCATGAAGACGAGCCCCTGATGGCGGCCGGCGAGTTCTCGGATCAGCGTGTCCGTGCATTGCTCCCAGCCGCGCTTCGCATGGCTCGCGGCGGCACCGCGCTCGACCGTCAGCACCGTGTTGAGCAGCAGCACGCCCTGGCGCGCCCAAGTGTCGAGGCAGCCGTGGCGCGGCGTGTCATGGCCGAAGTTCGCGGCGATTTCCTTGAAGATGTTGCGCAGCGACGGCGGTGTGCGCACGGCCGGCGGCACCGAGAACGCGAGCCCGTGCGCCTGCGGCGTGCCGCGATCGTCGCCGTGGTACGGATCCTGGCCGAGGATCACGACTTTTACGTCGTCCGGGCTCGTCAGGCGCAGCGCGCGGAACACGTCGGTCGGGTAGACCGTCTTGCCGGCCGCACGCTCGTCATCGACGAAGCGGCACAGCGGCGCGTACGCGTCGCTGTCGGTAAAGGGTTTCAGCACGTCTCGCCAGACGGGCGGCAGCGCGTCGAATTGCGCGGCGAGGTGCGGAACGTCGGCGGCAACGGGCTGCGGTGCCGCGGGGGCTGCAGCCGGAGCCGCAGCTTTCTTTGCGGGCGTGCGTCCGGCCGCGGGCGCTTCGGGCGCCGGGGGCGGAATATCGGCCGGTGCCGTTTCCGGCACGGGATCATCGAACAGCGACGCCTGTTGCGGCGCGCGGGAAGTCTTGCGGGTTGCCATGCGTGATGCGGGTTATTGCGCGCGCAGCCGGTAGCCGCGCTGCGCCTTGCTGATGTTTTCGGGAACGAGGCCCGGCAGCGCTTGCTGCAATTCGGCGGCGAGCGTTGCAAGCGCCGCCTCCGGGCCGTCGATCAGTTCGAGTTCGATTTCGCTGATCGGTTCGCGGCGCGTTTCGTGTTCCGCCTGGACGACGATCTCGCCGAGGTCCACCGCGGCTTCGACCGTTGCGCCGCCGATTGCGATGCGCCACAGCGTACGCGAAAAATCCGTGCGGAACAGCGCCGACAGCTTGCCGGCCGCGTCATTCAGTGCGGCGGCGGCTTCCGGCACGTCGCAGGCCGCGACGAGCGCTTCGATCTCGAGCGCGTCGCCGGCGACCGGCAGCTCCCATTCGTGGCGCCGATGCAGGCCGCCTTCCGCGCTGCCGACCGTCTTGAACGTCTGCAGCCAGCCTTGCGGCGCGCGGCGCACGCGCACCGCGCTTTTCGAACGGGCGAGCGCGAGATCGGGTGTGTCGTAATAGACGTTCGCGAGCGTGATGTCGCGACCGGGTTCGCCGGTCAGCGTCTCGAAGAAGCGTCGTGCGGCGTCGGCCTGGCCGGCCGGCAGCGCGAGCTTGATTTCCTTTTCGATCGCCATCAGAAGAACATCCGTGCGAGCTCTTCGCCAGGCTGGTCGGCACGCATGAACGCTTCGCCGACGAGGAACGTGTTCACGTTCGCCGCACGCATCGTGTCGACGTCGGTGCGCGACAGGATGCCCGATTCGGTCACGACGATGCGGTCCGCCGGAATCATGTCGAGCATGTCGAGCGTGGTCTGGATCGACGTCTCGAACGTGCGCAGGTTGCGGTTGTTGATGCCGAGCAGCGGCGTCTTGAGCGTCAGCGCCTGCTCCATCTCGTTGCGGTTGTGTACTTCGACCAGCACCGCGAGGCCGAGCGAGTGCGCATACGCTTCGAGATCCTGCATCAGCGGCGTGTCGAGCGCGGCGGCGATCAGCAGGATCGCGTCGGCGCCCATCGCGCGCGCTTCGATGATCTGGTACGCGTCGACGATGAAGTCCTTGCGCAGCACCGGCAGCGTGCAGGCCGCGCGCGCTTCCTCGAGATAGCGGACGCTGCCCTGGAAGAACTGCTCGTCGGTCAGCACCGACAGGCACGCGGCGCCGTGCGCCGCATACGAGCGCGCGATATCGGCCGGCACGAAATGCTCGCGCAGCACACCCTTCGACGGGCTGGCCTTCTTGATTTCGGCAATCACGGCTGCGCGGCCGGCCGCATGCTTCGCACGCAATGCGCCGACGAAGTCGCGCAGGTCGCGTGCGGAAGCTTCCAGTTTCAGTGCCTCGAGCGGCGCGCTGCGCATGGCCGCCGCGACTTCTTCGCGCTTGACGGCGATGATTCGGTCGAGAATGTCGCTCATGTGGATTCCTGCTTGATTCGTAAAGGGAGTCAGCGTTTGAACTGCTGCGTGAAGCGCACGAGTTCGTCGACTTTCGCGCGGGCCTTGCCGCTCGCGATCGCTTCGCGGGCCAGCTGGATGCCGTCCGCGATCGATTCGGCGACGTTCGCCGCATAGAGCGCGGTGCCCGCGTTCAGCGTGACGATCTCGCGCGCGACGCCCGGCTGGTTGTCCAGCGCGCCGAGCAGCATCGTGCGCGATTCGTCGGCATTTTCCACCTTCAGCGTGCGGTTCGACACCATCTGCAGGCCGAAGTCTTCCGGATGGATCTCGTATTCGTGCACCTTGCCGTCGCGCAGCTCGCCGACGAGCGTCGCCGCGCCGAGCGATACCTCGTCCATCCCGTCCTTGCCGTAGACGACGAGCACGTGCTGCGCGCCCAGACGCTGCATCACACGCACCTGGATGCCGACGAGGTCGGGGTGGAACACGCCCATCAGCTGGTTCGGTGCGCCGGCCGGGTTGGTCAGCGGACCGAGGATGTTGAAGATCGTGCGCACGCCGAGCTCGCGGCGCACGGCTGCGATGTTTTTCATCGCCGGGTGATGGTTCGGCGCGAACATGAAGCCCATGCCCGTTTCGGCGATCGATGCGGCAACCTGCTCCGACTGCAGGTCGATGTTCACGCCGAGCGCCTCGAGCACGTCGGCGCTGCCGGACTTGCTCGATACGCCGCGGTTGCCGTGCTTCGCGACTTTCGCGCCGGCCGCGGCCGTGACGAACATCGATGCGGTCGAGATGTTGAACGTGTGCGAGCCGTCGCCGCCGGTGCCGACGATGTCGACGAAGTTCGAGTTGTCCTGCACCTCGACGTGGTTCGCGAATTCGCGCATCACGGTCGCGGCGGCGGCGATCTCGCCGATCGTTTCCTTCTTCACGCGCAGCCCGGTGATGATCGCGGCCGCCATCACGGGCGACATGTCGCCGCGCATGATGAGCCGCATCAGGTGCAGCATCTCGTCGTGGAAGATTTCGCGGTGTTCGATCGTGCGCTGCAGCGCTTCCTGCGGGGTAATCGTCATCGTGATGCTCCCGTCAGGCGGCTTGCGCGGCCGCGGCGCGTGCCTGTTTCAGGAAATTCTCGAGCAGCGCGTGGCCATGCTCGGACAGGATCGATTCCGGGTGGAACTGCACGCCCTCGATCGGCAGCGTCTTGTGGCGCACGCCCATGATTTCGCCGTCGTCGGTCCAGGCGGACACCTCGAGGCAGTCGGGCAGCGATTCGCGCTCGATCGCGAGCGAGTGATAGCGCGTGACGTCGAAGTGCTTCGGCAGGTCGGCGAATACGCCGCGGCAGTCGGTTTCGATCTTGCTTACCTTGCCGTGCATGATGGTCTTCGCGCGCACGACACGGCCGCCGAAGGCCTCGCCGATCGCCTGATGGCCGAGGCACACGCCGAGGATCGGCTTCTTGCCCGCGAATTCCTTCAGCACGTCGAGCGTGATGCCCGCGTGCTGCGGATTGCTCGGGCCGGGCGACAGGCAGATCGCATCGGGGTTCAGGCTCGCGATTTCGTCGAGCGTGATTTCGTCGTTGCGGTAGGTGCGCACATCCTCGCCGAGTTCGCCGAAGTACTGGACCAGGTTGTAGGTAAACGAGTCGTAGTTGTCGATCATGAGCAGCATGGTCAGTCTCCGGTCAGAAGTCGCTATCGAGGCCGTCCTGGACCTGTTCGGCCGCACGCAGCACCGCGCGCGCCTTGTTCTCGGTCTCTTGCCATTCGGATTCGGGCACCGAATCCGCGACGACACCGGCCGCCGCTTGCACATACAGGTTGCCGTTGTGAATCAGGCCCGTGCGGATCGCGATCGCGAGATCCATCTCGCCCGAGAACGACAGGTAGCCGACGGCCCCACCGTACAGGCCGCGCTTGACCGGCTCCAGTTCGTCGATCAGTTCCATCGCACGGACCTTCGGCGCGCCGGACAGCGTGCCGGCCGGGAACGTCGCGCGCAGCACGTCGTAGTTCGTCATGCCGGGCTTCAGCTTGCCTTCGACCGAGCTGACGATGTGCTGCACGTGCGAGTATTTCTCGATGACCATCTGGTCCGTTACGTGCACCGAGCCGATTTCCGCGATGCGGCCGACGTCGTTGCGCGCGAGGTCGATCAGCATCACGTGCTCGGCGATCTCCTTCGGATCGTTGAGCAGCTCGGTCGCGAGTTCCGCGTCGCGCTCGGGCGTGTTGCCGCGCGGTCGCGTGCCTGCGAGCGGGCGAATCGTGACGATCTGGTCTTCGCCGCGCTTTTCCTGGCGCACGAGGATTTCCGGCGATGCGCCGACCACGTGGAAATCGCCGAAGTTGTAGTAGTACATGTACGGCGACGGGTTCAGCGAACGCAGCGCGCGATACAGCGACAGCGGATTGTCGCGGTACGGTTTCGTCAGACGCTGGCCGACCTGGATCTGCATCAGTTCGCCTGCAGCGATGTATTCCTTCGCCTGGCGCACGGCGGCCAGATAGTCGTCCTTCTTGAACTCGCGGAATGTCTCGGTGCGCACGCTCGCCGACGTAACGGGCGGCTGCACGGTCGTGCGCAGGCGCTGCTTCAGTTCGCGCAGGCGCTGTTTCGCCTTCGTATAGGCTTCGGCCTGGCTCGGGTCCGCGTAGATGATCAGGTACAGCTTGCCGGCGAGGTTGTCGATGACCGCGACTTCCTCGGTCAGCAGCAACTGGATGTCGGGCAGGCCGAGGTCGTCGCGCGGCGCGGTATTCGCGAGCTTCTTTTCGATGTAGCGCACCGCGTCGTAGCCGAAATAGCCGGCGAGACCGCCGCAGAAGCGCGGCAGGCCCGGGCGCTGCGCCACCTTGAAGCGCGCCTGGAACGATTCGATGAACTGGAACGGGTCGCCGTCATGTGTCTCGACGACCTGGCCGTCGCGCACGACTTCCGACACGCCGTTGCGGGTCCGTACGAGCGTACGGGCGGGCAGGCCGATGAACGAATAGCGGCCGAAACGTTCACCGCCCACCACCGATTCGAGCAGGAACGAGTTGGCGCCCGAGCGTTCGGGCTGGGCCAGCTTCAGGTAGAGGGACAGCGGCGTTTCGAGATCGGCGAGGGCTTCCGCGATCAGCGGGATGCGATTGTAGCCTTCGTTCGCGAGCGATTGAAATTCGAGTTCGGTCATGTTCCGGTCCTGTTCGGGACGAGCGGCGCGTGCGCCAGGGATCATTTGACGCTGCGCGGGTTGCCGTCGGCGAAAGGGCGGTCGATCGAGAAGTGCCTGTTGCCGGCCGGCACTCCGGGCGCGAACGTCGCGAGCCTGCGGCCGCGCCTGAACGCAAGCGTTCGAACACGGTAGAACTCGAGGTGGTGCGACGATCGGCGCGCGGATGCGCAGCGAGATAAAAAACGGCGCTGAAGACGTGCTTCAGCGTACCTCATCGAAGAGGTTAGCGCGACCAGCGACGCCAGGGCCAGGCTCCCCGGTCGATGCTGCTCAGACTCCGTTTTTTATTCAGAAACATGCAGATGGAAGAAATAATCAGAGGGTTGGCCGGCCGGCGTTGTGCGCGGAGATCGCGCGAGCTGCGACCAGCAACGAATCGACTATACCATCCGAATTTATCGTTTGTATAGCTTTGCCATGGTTGTAGCCGTACGGCACCGTCAGCGTCGCCATCCCGGCCGCGCGGCCGGCAAGCGCATCGTTTTCCGAGTCGCCGATCGCGACTGCCGCATCCGGTGCGATGCCGAGCGCGTTGCAGGCCGTCAGCATCGGCAGCGGATCGGGCTTCTTGCGCGCGACGCTGTCGCCGCCGAGCACGATGCCGAAGCAATCGGCCAGCCCGTACTGCTCGAGCAGTTCGACCGCGAAGCGATGCGGCTTGTTCGTCACGCACGCGAGCCGGATGCCCGCTGCGCGCAGCGCGTCGAGACCGGCGACCACGTCCGGATAGAGGCGCGTGTGGCGGCCGTTGATCTTCGCGTACTCGGCCTGGTAGATCGCCAGCGCGTCGTCGAAGCGCGCGTGCGCTTCGTCGGCCGGGAAACGCGGCTTCAGCACGCTCTGGATCAGGTGTTCGGAGCCCTTGCCGACGTAGCCGATCACCTCGTCGCGCGACGTGGCCGGCGCGCCGAGCTGCGCGAGCATCCCGTTCAGGCCGGCCGTGAAATCGTCGGCCGTATCGACCATCGTGCCGTCGAGATCGATCAGCGCCGCGTCGATGCGCGGTGCAGCGAAGCGGATCGGGGCGGCTTCCGGTGCGGCCCCGGCCGGCGCATGACCGGCGAGCGACGAGTCGGCCACGGTGTCAGCTCCGCTCGACGGTCGCGAGTGCGGCGCGCATCTCGTCGATCACCTTGCGGTAGTCCGGCTTGCCGAAGATCGCCGAACCCGCGACGAAGGTGTCGGCACCGGCTGCCGCGATTTCCGCGATGTTGTCGGTCTTCACGCCGCCGTCGACTTCGAGCAGGATCTCGCGGCCGGTGCGCTCGGTGTACGCGTCGATGCGTGCGCGTGCTTCGCGCAGCTTGTTCAGCGTTTCCGGAATGAACGACTGGCCGCCGAAGCCCGGGTTGACCGACATCAGCAGCACGAAGTCGAGGCGATCCATCACGTGGTCGAGGTAGTTCAGCGGCGTGGCCGGGTTGAACACGAGGCCGGCCTTGCAGCCGTGGTCGCGGATCAGCGACAGCGTGCGGTCGATGTGATCGGAGCCTTCCGGGTGGAAGCTGATCAGGTTTGCACCGGCCTTCGCAAAATCGGGCACGATCCGGTCGACCGGGCGCACCATCAGGTGCACGTCGATCGGAACTTGCACGTGCGGGCGGATCGCTTCGCACACGAGCGGGCCGATGGTCAGGTTCGGCACGTAATGGTTGTCCATCACGTCGAAGTGGATCCAGTCGGCGCCGGCGGCGACCACGTTGCGGACTTCTTCGCCGAGCCGTGCGAAATCGGCCGACAGGATGCTGGGAGCGATGCGGAATTGGGTCATGGCAGGGGAGCGGGGACGTTGCGGCGCAAAACCGCCATTCTACCGTCCGGCGACCCGGTGCGCGGCGGCAGGCCGTGCGGTCGAGGCCGGATTGCGCATAGAATGCCGAACCAATGCGGCGCGCCCGCGGCCCCGTTGCCGATGCCGGCACGGGCGGTCATCTTCCAGCGGAAACACCATGAGTCAGTATCAATTCACCGTTTCGGTGAAAACCAGCTACTTGCCGGAACAATCCGACCCCGATCGCCGTCAATACGCATTCGCGTACACGCTGACGATCCGCAACACGGGACAGGTCGCGGCGCAACTGATCGCGCGTCACTGGATCATCACGGACAGCGAGAACCACGTGCAGGAAGTGAAGGGTCTCGGCGTTGTCGGGCACCAGCCGCTGCTGCAGCCGGGCGAGCACTTCGAGTACACGAGCTGGGCCGTGATCGCGACGCCGGTCGGCACGATGCGCGGCGCGTACTTCTGCGTGGCGGAGGACGGCGAGCGCTTCGAGGCGCCGGTCGACGAGTTCGCACTGCACATGCCGCGCACGCTGCATTGAGCGTGCGGAGTGCGTCAGGGTGTCAGCGCGGCTTGCGGGCGTGCTTTTTTCTGCCCGACGACGTCCACACGACGATGAAGATCAGCAGGGCGAGCGCTACGAAGGCTTCGAGCGCGAAGATGAGCATCGGATATTGGTCGAGAAAATCTGACATGGCGGTTTCCATCAAGAACGGACATTGTATGTGGTTTGGGCCCCGGGTGGCCGGGTGGGTCGCTGCTGTTGCCGCGGCGGCGCTGCTTGCGGCGTGCGGTGGCGCGCCGACGCGGACTTCGTCGCTGAAGCCGCCGACCGGCTCGGCGATCGTGCCGGGTCAGGTCGCCGCGAAGCGGCTCACGCCGGTCGCGTGGCAGCAGGTGCCGGGCTGGCAGGACGATTCGCTGCTCGGCGCAACCGCCGCGCTGCGGCAGAACTGCGTGCGGCTTGCGCGCCAGCCGGCCTGGGCCCGCGCCTGCGCGGCCGCCGACCGGCTCGACGAGCTCGACGTCAGCAGTGCACGCACGTTCTTCGAAACGTATTTCACACCGTTCCAGCTTGCGAACACCGACGGTACGCTCGACGGGCTCGTGACCGGCTATTACGAGCCGCTGCTGCACGGTTCGCGCGTGCGTCGCGGTCCGTATCAGTACGCGCTCTACCGCTGGCCGGCCGGTTATCGTGCGGGCGCCGCGCTCCCGGCGCGCGCGCAGCTCGAGCGCGCCGGCATCCTGAACGGCAACGAACTCGTGTGGGTCGACGACCCGATCGAAGCGTTCTTCCTGCAGGTGCAGGGCTCGGGGCGCGTGCTGCTCGACGACGGCTCGGTGATGCGGGTCGGCTTCGGCGGCACGAACAACCAGCCGTACCGCTCGATCGGCAAGTGGCTGCTCGATCGTGGCGAGCTGACGCCCGCTCAGGCGACGATGCAGGGCATCAAGGCGTGGGCGAAGGCGAACCCGAACCGGGTCGACGCGTTGCTCGACACGAACCCACGGTTCGTGTTCTTCCGCGACATGCCGACCAAGGAAGATGCACCGCACGGCGGCGCGGACGGCCCGATCGGCGCACTGGGCGTGCCGCTGACGCCGGAGCGTTCGATCGCCGTCGACCCGTCGTCGATCCCGCTCGGCACCCCGGTGTTCCTGCAGACCACGCGCCCGCTGACGAATACGCCGATGAACCGGCTCGTGTTCGCGCAGGATACGGGTTCCGCGATCAAGGGCGGCGTGCGGGCCGACTATTTCTGGGGGCTCGGCGACGATGCAGGCGATCAGGCCGGGCGGATGAAGCAGGTCGGCCGGATGTGGCTGCTGTTCCCGAATTCGTGATGTGACACGGCGCGGGTGGCCGGGGTCGCTCGGGTCGCCGCCGATGCGGTAGACGCGGCATTCGTGGAAGCGGTGGTGTGCGTGGGGCGCGTCGCTCTGGCGGTGAGGGCGCACGTGCAGTGTCAGCTTTCGTGATGCGTTTGTTGCGTCGGCGGGTGCCCCAAGGCGTCCCGGAATGAAACAGCCCGATCGGCGTTGGCCGATCGGGCTGTTTCATTTGCAGCCACGGATTCGCTGCGCGTAATCAACGCGCGGCGATTTTCGTCAGCCCTTGCGCTTGTCGACGACGCGTCGTGCCTTGCCGACCGACCGCTCGATCGCGTTCACGGGCAGCACGTTGATCACGGCCGTCACGCCGATCAGCGACTTGATGTCGTGTGCGAGCGCCTGCTTTGCCGCATGGATCGCCGCCGTATCGGGTGCTGTCTCGGGGCAAGGCTCGACATTGAGCGTCATGACGTCGAGCGGGCCTTCCTTCGTCAGCACGATCTGATAGTGCGGGGCGAGCGCGCGCTGTTTGAGCAACTGCTCCTCGATTTGCGTCGGGAACACGTTGACGCCGCGCACGATCATCATGTCGTCCGAGCGTCCCGTGATCTTCTCCATCCGGCGCATCGTTCGGGCAGTGCCGGGCAACAGCCGCGTGAGGTCGCGGGTCCGGTAGCGGACGATCGGCAGCGCCTCCTTCGTCAGCGACGTGAACACGAGCTCGCCGAGTTCGCCGTCCGGAAGCACTTCGCCGGTTTCAGGGTCGATGATTTCCGGATAGAAGTGGTCTTCCCAGATGGTCGGACCGTCCTTGGTCTCGACGCATTCGGACGCGACGCCGGGGCCCATCACTTCGGACAATCCGTAAATGTCGACCGCGTCGATGCCCATCCGCTGCTCGATCGCGACGCGCATGTCGTTGGTCCAGGGTTCCGCGCCGAAGATGCCGATGCGCAGCGAACTCTGCACGGGATCGAGGCCCTGGCGCTCGATTTCGTCGGCGATCGACAGCATGTAGCTCGGCGTCACCATGATGATGTCGGGCCGGAAATCCTGGATCAGCTGTACCTGCTTCTCGGTCTGGCCGCCACCGAACGGGATCACGGTCAGCCCTGCGCGTTCGGCGCCGTAGTGCGCGCCGAGCCCGCCCGTGAACAAGCCATAACCGTAGCTGACGTGCACCTTGTCGCCGCGGCGCGCACCGGCGGCGCGGATCGAGCGCGCGACGAGATTCGCCCATGTGTCGATGTCCCCGGCCGTATAGCCGACGACCGTCGGCTTGCCGGTGGTGCCCGACGACGCATGAATGCGCGAGATCTGGTCCTGCGGCACCGCGAACATCCCGAACGGGTAACTGTCGCGCAGGTCGCTCTTCGTCGTGAACGGGAAGCGCGACAGGTCGGCGAGCGCCTTCAGGTCGTCCGGGTGGACGCCCGCGTCGTCGAATTTGCGACGATAGACGGGGGAGTGGTCATACGCATGCCGGAGCGACCACTTGAGGCGCTCGAGCTGCAGCGCGGTCAGCTCGTCGCGTGAGGCGGTCTCGATCGGCTCGAGTGGTAGCGGGGTAGTCATGCATGTCTCCAGTGTTTGTTATGTGCGAGCCGTTGACGTCAGCGGTCTTCCGGGATGACCGTGCCCTTGATCTGGGCGGATTTGCCGCGAAACATCGCGACGGTTTCGCCGGTCTGGTTCGTGACGCGGATGTCGTAGATGCCCTGGCGGCCGGCGCGCGCCTGCTCGATCGCTTCGGCCGTCAGCACGTCGTCGCCGTGCACGGGGCGCAGGAATTCGATCGAGCAGCCGGCCGCGACGGTATTCACGTTGTACGAGTTGCACGCGAACGCGAACGTCGAATCGGCCAGCGTGAAAATGATCCCGCCATGGCAGGTCTGATGCCCGTTCAGGAATTCGGGCCGCACGCGCATCTGCAGGCGCGCGTAGCCGGCGCGGACTTCGGCGATTTCCATCCCGAACGCGCGGCTGCATGCGTCGGCGTCGTACATCGCCCGCGCGGTGGCGCGGGCGAGCGCATCGGGGTCGAGCGTGGCAGTGGCGTTTGTCATCTCAACGCCCCTCGAAGCGCGGCGCGCGTTTCTCGATGAATGCCTTCACGCCTTCTGCGTAGTCGTGCGACTGGCCGAGCATGCGCTGCAGGTCGCGTTCCATGTCGAGTTGCTGGTCGAGCGTGTTCGTGACACTTGCACGCATCGATTGCTTGATCGATGCGATCGCGAGCGTCGGCTGCTGCGCGAGCTGGGCGGCAAGCTGGCGGGCTGACGCAGCGAGCGTGTCGTCGTCGACCGCGCGCCAGATCAAGCCCCACTGCTCGGCCTGTTCTGCCCCGAGCTTGTCGCCGGTCAGCGCGAGCCCCAGCGCGCGTGCCATGCCGACGCGTTGCGGCAGGAACCAGGTACCTCCCGAATCGGGCACGAGACCGATCTTGACGAAGGCCTGAATGAAGCTGCTCGAGCGGGCGGCGAACACGAGATCGCAGGCGAGCGCGAGGTTCGCACCGGCACCTGCCGCCGTGCCGTTGACGGCGGCGATCACCGGAATCGGCAGACGCTGCAGGCGGCGGATCAGGGGATTGAAGTGCTCGTCGATCAGCATGCCGAGATCGGTGGACGCGCCCGGCGTGAAGTCGAGATCGGCCAGATCCTGGCCCGCGCAGAAGCCGCGCCCCGCACCTGTCAGGATCAGCGCGCGCGCGCCGGCTGCCTCGACATCATCGAGTGCCGACTGCAGCTCGCGATGCATCGCCCGCGTAAAGCTGTTCAGCTTGTCGGGGCGGTTGAGGGTAATCGTGGCGACGTTCGAGGCCTGATCGATTTCCAGCTGAATCGCCTGATAGGACATGCAGTGTCTCCTTCATGACTTCGTTATAGGCGCGCGATGCGTCGGTTACACGCGTTCGATCGCGAGTGCGATGCCCTGGCCGACGCCGATGCACATCGTACAGAGCGCAAAGCGGCCGCCCGTACGCTCGAGTTGATGGAGCGCCGTGGTCACGAGCCGGGCGCCCGACGCGCCGAGCGGATGTCCCAGTGCGATCGCACCGCCGTTCGGGTTCACGCGTGGATCGTCGTCGGCGACGCCGAGCATGCGCAGCACCGCGAGACCTTGCGACGCGAACGCCTCGTTCAGCTCGATTACGTCGAACTGGTCGATGGTCATGCCGAGCTGGCGCAGCAGTTTTTGCGTGGCCGGCGCGGGCCCGATGCCCATCACGCGCGGCGCGACGCCGGCTGTCGCCATGCCGACGACACGTGCGCGGCGGCGCAGGCCGTACTCGTCGGCTGCTTGCGCATTGGCGAGCAGTAGCGCGCACGCACCGTCGTTGACGCCCGATGCGTTGCCGGCCGTCACCGAGCCGTCCGGGCGCACGACGCCCTTCAGCTTCGCGAGCGCTTCGAGCGATGTCTCGCGCGGATGCTCGTCGCGCGAGACGACCACCGGATCGCCTTTCTTCTGCGGAATCGTGACGGCAACGATTTCGTCGGCGAGCGTGCCGTCCTGCTGCGCGCGCGCGGCCTTCTGCTGGCTGCGCAGCGCGAACAGGTCCTGATCTGCACGGCTGATGCTGTAGTCGACCGCAACGTTTTCGGCCGTCTCCGGCATCGAATCGACGCCGTGCAGCTGTTTCATCAGCGGATTGACGAAGCGCCAGCCGATCGTCGTATCGTAGATGTCGGCCTGGCGCGCGAATGCGCTCGTGGCCTTGCCCATCACGAACGGCGCACGCGTCATGCTCTCGACGCCGCCCGCGATCATCAGGCGGGCCTCGCCCGCCTTGATCGCGCGCGCGGCTGTGCCGACCGCGTCCATCCCGGAGCCGCACAACCGGTTCAGCGTCGTGCCGGGCACGTCGGTCGGCAGGCCCGCAAGCAGCGCCGACATGCGCGCGACGTTCCGGTTGTCTTCGCCGGCCTGGTTCGCGCAGCCGTAGATCACGTCGTCGATCGCCGTCCAGTCGACGTCACGGTTGCGCTCGATGAGCGCCTTGAGCGGCACCGCACCGAGGTCGTCAGCACGGACATCTTTCAGGGCGCCGCCGTAGCGGCCGATGGGAGTGCGAATCGCGTCGCAGATATAGGCGTCTGTCATGGGCGTATCGATGAGCAACGAACCCGCCGGGTGGCGGATTCGTTCATGGTAGAGAACGTGGCGGCGTTTGCACGTCGGCCATTCGGGTTATGCCGGTTGGCCGGCTTCCACAGGAGCAGTCTTCGGGGCAACATGGACACGGCTTTGCACCACGCGGAACCGGTTGGCGACGAACGCCGGGTCGGCCAGCGCAGCGTTGGCTGCCGGGTTCGCGCCCGTGCCGTGGAAATCCGAGAACGCTGCCGACTGGTTCACGAACACACCGCCCGTCAGGTTGATCGACAGCGCGACTCCACCGCGCACCGCCGTGTCGTGGGCGGCGTCGACGATCGCATCGTCGGTGCTGTAGACGGAGAGGGTCAGCGCGCCGTGCTCCGCTGCGATTTCACCGGCGAGGTCGAGCGACTGCGCGGTCGAGTCGGTCGCGATTACGAACGAGATCGGGCCGAACCATTCCTGCGTGAATTTCTCGCGATCGGCCACGTCGAGTTGCAGCACGAGCGGTGTGCGCACGCGGGCGTCAGGGAACGCAGGGTGCTGGAGGGTCAGGCTGTCGGCGAGCACGCGGCCGAGCTGGCGGGCGTCGTCGATGCGTGCCGTCACGCCTTCGTTCTGGATTGCGCCGATCAGTTCGACCGAGCGTGCCGGGTCGCCGGTAAGTTTTTGCACAGCAATGGCGATTGCCTGTGCGACCTCGTCGAAGCTTGCATGGCCGTCCGCCGTCCGGATGCCGTCGCGCGGCACGTAGATGTTCTGCGGTGCCGTGCACATCTGGCCGGAGTACAGCGCCAGCGAGAACGCGATGTTCTTGGCGACGGCCTTCAGGTCGTCGGTCGAGTCGATCACGATCTGGTTGACGCCGGCCTTCTCTGTATAGACCTGTGCCTGGTGGGCATGGCGTTCGAGCCACGTGCCGTTTTGCGTGCTGCCGGTGAAGTCGATCAGCTTGATCTCGGGGCGCAGCGCGAGGTCCTGGACGAGCGTGCCGTCGTTGGGTTCGGTCGCGAGGAGCGTGACGACGTTTGGATCGAAACCGGCTTCGCGCAGCACGTCGCGAGCGATCCGGACGGTGATGGCGAGCGGCAGGATCGCGCCCGGATGCGGTTTGACGATCACGGTGTTGCCGGTTGCGAGATCGGCGAACAGGCCCGGGTAGCCGTTCCAGGTCGGGAACGTGCAGCAGCCGAGCACAAGCCCGGTGCCGCGCGGGATGATCGTGTAGCGCTTGTGCATTGTGAGCGGCGGGTTCTTGCCTTGCGGCTTTTCCCAGTGCGCGTCGGCCGGGATGCGGCGCAGTTCGTCCCATGCATAGGCAACCGCTTCGAGCGCACGATCTTGTGCGTGTGGGCCGCCGGCCTGAAACGCCATCATGAATGCCTGCCCCGTGGTGTGCATCACGCTGTAAGCGATTTCGAAGCTGGCGCGATTCAGGCGCGCGAGGATTTCGAGGCTGACGCCGATCCAGGCGCTCGGGCCGGCTTCGCGCCACGAGCGTTGTGCTGCCGCAGCGGCGGCGATCAGTTCGTCAGGCGTCGACTTCGGATACCGGATGCCCAGTGAAATGCCGTACGGCGACCGCTCTGCGCCGACCGTTTCTCCGGATGCCGGCTGGTCGAGCGCGAACGTCTTGTCGAGGTGCGACTTGAACGTGGCTTCGCCATCTGCGTTCGCGCTTTCCCCGTACACTTTGGGGCTCGGCATTTCGGCGAACGGGCTCCAGTACCCGCGGCTCTCGATGGCGGCGAGTGCGTGTTTCAGCGTGTCTTCGTGCTTCGTGAACAGTGCATGGGTCATGGCGGCAGCCTGATGGACGTTGAGAGGGGTTGGATCGATTAATTAACCGACCGGTTGGTCGGAGAATGGTAGCATCAAACTATTCGCATGTGCGAGGCGTTTCTCATTTCATTGATCGAGGAGAAATAGATGGCTTACGAGAACATCCTGGTGGAGACCCGGGGGCGTGTCGGGCTGGTTACGCTGAACCGTCCGAAGGCGCTGAATGCGCTGAACGATGCACTGATGGATGAACTGGGTGCCGCGCTGAAGGCGTTCGATGCGGACGACGGCATCGGTGCGATCGTCGTGACCGGGAGCGAGAAGGCGTTCGCGGCTGGTGCGGACATCGGCATGATGGCGACCTACTCCTATATGGATGTCTACCGGGGCGACTACATCACGCGCAACTGGGAGACGGTCCGCGAGATCCGCAAGCCGATCATTGCCGCGGTCTCGGGCTTTGCGCTGGGCGGTGGCTGCGAGCTGGCCATGATGTGCGACATCATCTTCGCGGCGGACACGGCCAAGTTCGGCCAGCCGGAAATCAAGCTGGGCGTCATGCCGGGTGCGGGAGGCACGCAGCGCTTGCCGCGCGCGGTGTCGAAAGCGAAGGCAATGGACATGTGCCTGACGGCCCGCTTCATGGATGCTGCCGAAGCGGAGCGCGCGGGGCTCGTGTCGCGCGTGCTGCCGGCCGACACGCTGCTCGACGAGGCGCTTGCCGCCGCGGCGACGATCGCCGAGTTTTCGCTGCCGGCGGTCATGATGGTCAAGGAGTCGGTGAACCGTGCGTACGAGACGACACTGGCCGAAGGCGTCCACTTCGAGCGTCGGCTGTTCCATTCGCTGTTCGCGACTGAAGACCAGAAGGAAGGGATGGCGGCATTCGTCGAAAAACGAAAGCCAGCGTTCAAGCACCGCTGATTGGGCTGCTTAGGTCGTTGGCCGGCGACGGGGCGGTATCGGTCGTCGGCGTGATTGTCAGGCCCGTCGAGCCCGAAGCCCCCGTGCGCGTCGGCGCACGGGGGCTTTTTCAAAATATTTTCACAAAGGGGCTTGCGTAGTTGGGGGCGGGTGCTTAGAATCACGCCTCTTTCGCGCTAACGGAAACACGGCGCGGGAGAAAGGAAGCAGGGTGGGTGGTGTGCTGGAGTCTGGAGCGCGCAGCCGGCCTGGAAGTTGAGCCCCGCAGTCGCAACGATGTAGTGTAAAAAGTTGTTGACGAACTGCGAAACACGGTTCATAATCTCGCTTCTCTGCTGCTGAAAACGCAGCGCTGCCGGGAAACACGAAGTTCCTCGCAGAATGCTCTTTAAAAATTAACAGCCGATAAGTGTGGGCGCTTGATGGAAGCGAGCTGATCCTCGGA
>NZ_PTXM01000044.1:0-36987 GCF_004343765.1 Burkholderia sp. SRS-25 | reverse complement strand
GGGCGATCGCGATCGGTCACCCGATCGGCGCGTCGGGCTGCCGGATCCTGGTGACGCTGCTGCACGAGATGGCCAAGCGCGATGCGAAGCGCGGGCTGGCGTCGCTGTGCATCGGCGGCGGGATGGGGGTCGCGCTCGCGGTCGAGCGCGCGTGAGCCGGGTCTGACGGCTCGTTCCGCGAGCGGCGCCCGCCGGCGCGCTCGCGGGCGAAGCAGTTTTCGCGCACGACAAGCGGTCAACAACAAGCGCGAGGTGCCGGTGCGTGCCGCGCCCGAGACGCGGGCGGTTGCGCATCGAAGCGGTGGGGCGGCAACCTGAGCGACGCCGCCGCTCCGCCTTGATCGATTACTTTTTTGTCGGTAATTAATAGGATGACTAAGCGAATTGCAGTAGTGACTGGTGGAATGGGCGGCCTCGGCGAAGCGGTCAGCATCAGGTTGAACGACGCGGGCCACCGGGTAGTCGTCACGTATTCGCCGAACAACACCGGTGCGGACCGCTGGCTGACCGAGATGCACGCGGCCGGCCGCGAGTTCCACGCGTACCCGGTGGACGTGGCCGATCACGATTCGTGCCAGCAATGCATCGAGAAGATCGTGGGGGACGTCGGCCCGGTCGACATTCTCGTGAACAACGCGGGCATCACGCGCGACATGACGCTGCGCAAGCTCGACAAGGTCAACTGGGACGCGGTGATCCGGACCAACCTCGATTCCGTGTTCAACATGACGAAGCCGGTTTGCGAAGGCATGGTCGAGCGCGGCTGGGGCCGCATCGTCAACATCTCGTCGGTGAACGGCTCGAAGGGTTCGGTCGGCCAGACCAACTACGCGGCCGCGAAAGCCGGCATGCACGGCTTCACGAAATCGCTCGCGCTCGAGATCGCGCGCAAGGGCGTGACGGTGAACACGGTGTCGCCGGGCTACCTCGCCACGAAGATGGTCACGGCGATCCCGCAGGACATCCTCGACTCGAAGATCCTCCCGCAGATTCCGGCGGGCCGGCTCGGCAAGCCCGAGGAAGTCGCGGCGCTGGTGGCTTACCTGTGCTCGGAGGAGGCCGGCTTCGTGACGGGCTCCAACATCGCGATCAACGGCGGCCAGCACATGCATTGACGTGTGGCGGCTCAGCGGTCCGGTGGCGTGCGCGCACGTGCCGGGCCGTGTTCCGCACTATCCAGTGCCAGGGCGGCGGCAGGCGCGCCGCTTCGGCTTCGCATTCCGGAGAAGGCATGGGCGATACCTGGATGGGACTCGCAATCGGCGGCACGGCACTGGCCGTCGCGCTGACGATGGCAGTCTCGCTCTACTGGCTCGAGCGGCGCCGTGCGCGGCTGCTGCGGAACTTCGATCATCGCGATTGCTGGCTCGTCGCGTACGGCAAGTGCTTCGCGCGCGTGCGGGCCAAGCCGGCACGCCGCCTGCGCGGCGCGCGTTGACGGCGGCATTGCGGCAGTGACGCGGCACGCTTGACGAGCGGTCACGCGTCGCGCGCACGCTGCCGGCGATGCGCGCGATGCGCGTGGTCAATCGCTCTTTTCGCTCTTCCCACCCGATTCGCCCGAGTCGTTCTTGTGGAAGATCCGCTTCGTCGTGCGCTTGGTGGCATCCCAGCCTTCGCGCGACACGTGCGCAACTCCGTGCCCGACCGCCTTCGCGGCGCTCGCGGTCGCGTGGCCGAAGCTGCGGGCCGCCTCGCCGGTCTTGTGCGCGGCTTCCTTCGAATCTCGCTTGATGTCCTGCTTCACTTCCGACATGTCCGCGTGCGCGATCGGGCTGATCAGTGCCAGAACGAGCGCGGTGCCAATGAACTGACGAACTTTCACGACCTGGTTTCCTTCCGTTGAGTAAGGGGGCTTCAGCGAGGATTCGCATTGCCGGTGGGTGCCGGGCCTGGACGAAGCACGCCGGCCGCCGACGCGTCGAGCATGACCGCGGCGCGGCCGGACAGCAGCACGCGATCGCCGCAGCGCAGCGCGAAGCCGTACAGCACCGAACGGGCGTCGCCGCTCACGCGTTCCGCTTCGACGACGATCGGCTGCGCGAACGTGTCGAGCCGGTCGACGAACGCGTCGACGTTGCGCACGCTCGCCAGATAGCCGACACGCGGGTGCGCTTCGCGCGCACGGAGCAGCGCGCCGTGCAGGGCCATCGCCTGCGCTGCGTATTCGATCCCGCAGACGGAGGCAAGCCGACCGTGCGAGCGCAGTGGGTTGTGCGGATCGCGGTGGCTCGTCGCGGTGCAGCGGATGCGATCGGCATCCCACGCATCGACCGTATCGAGCACGCACATCGCGCCGTCGTGCGGAATGTGCGCGGCGATCCACGCGTGGTCGAGCGGCGGCGCGAGCGGGATCGTCGCGGTCATCACGCGCGCTCCGCGAACGTATCCGGCATCGCGACGTCGACCTGCACGCGCGTGTCGGCCAGGTAGTCGAGCACGACGCGCGTCGAACGCCGCGCGGCGATCGCGTCGAGCAGCGGCAGCACGCGCGCGGCCGGATTGCCGGCGCGCAGTGCGTCGAGTTCGGCGTGTGCGAGTGTCGTGGCGGGGGCGTCGACGAGCCGCACGTCGATGCGGGCGAGCGCGCGTTCGCTTGCTTCGGGCGCGAGCACGAGCGCCGCGCCGAATGCGTCGCCGATCGGGCGCACCGCGCGCAGCGGTTCCGGATAGTCGGTGTCGTACGCGATCAGCAGGGTCGGCACGCGATCGACCACGACCTGGCACAGGCTTTCCAGCAGGCCCGCGGCAAAGCTGCCGTCGTGCGCGCACAGCACGTTCGACGTCGCCATCGCGCGCGTCGCGATGCTCCAGTAGCCGGCCGGCGCGTTGTGCACGGAGTTGTGGAAGCGCGTCGGCGACAGCTGGCGATCGTCGCCGGCCAGCGTCTCGCAGATCGCGTGGCAATTCAGTCCGTCGCCGCCGGACGCGCTGAACACGGTCGCGAGCGTCGTGGCGTCGCGTCCGCTCGCGGCCACCGCTTCGTGGCCGGCCGCGAGCGCCACGCGCACGACGGGGCCGGTGCGGCGTCGCTCGGCCGACGGCAGGCCGGCCGGTGGAGGCAGCTCGGTGCGGGCGGGCGCGTACGGTACGCGGCCCGAGAGCACGTCGGCCGCGTGCGGCCAGTCGGCCAATCCGGGCCCGACGAGGCCGATGCTTTCGATGAAGGCGGTGAGTGTCATGGCGGGCCTCAACGGCGGGCGTGGTCGGCGCGGCCGAGGATCAGGCTGCAATTCGTGCCGCCGAAGCCGAACGAATTGGAGAGGACAGCGCGTACGCGCGTATCGCGGCTCGCGAGCACGTAGTCGGCGGCGAGCGCGGGGTCGGGTTGCGTCGTGTTGACGCCGGCCGGCACGAACTGATCGCGCAGCGCGAGCGCGGCGACGACCGCCTCGAGCGCACCCGCCGCGCCGAGCGTATGGCCGGTCGCGCCCTTCGTCGAGCTGCACGGCGTGCTCGCGAACAGTGCGCCGATCGCGCGGCTTTCGGCTGCGTCGTTGCTCGGCGTCGCGGTGCCGTGCAGGTTCACGTAGTCGATGTCGGTCGCGCCCAGGCCGGCGGATGCGAGCGCCTGCTCGATCGCGACGCGCGCGCCGAGCCCGTCCGGATGCGGCGACGACATGTGATGCGCGTCGCTCGATTCGCCGATGCCGAGCAGCAGGACCGCGTCGGCGTCGAGTGCGGCGGGCGGGTCCGGCACGCGTTCGACGAGCGCGAACGCGGCAGCCTCGCCGATCGAGATGCCGTCGCGCGCGACGTCGAACGGACGGCACGGCTGCCGCGACAGCAGTTCGAGCGAATTGAAGCCGTACAGCGTCGTCAGGCACAGCGAATCGACGCCGCCGACGACGGCCGCATCGATCAAGCCTGCCTCGATCATGCGGTGCGCGGAGCCGAACACTTTCGCGCCGGACGAACAGGCGGACGAGATCGCCATCGCCGGGCCGCGCAGCGCGAAAAACGCGCGCACGAACGCGGCCGGCGAATACGGGTTGTGCGTGTGCGCATAGCGGAAGTCGGCGGGCAGCGCACCGCTCGCCGGATCGCGGCGCTGGTATGCGTGCTCGGTTTCGAGGATGCCGGCCGTGCTCGTGCCGATGAACACGCCGACGCGTGCCGCTCCATAGCGCGCGACGGCCGCCGCGACGCGTGCGTCGAAACCGTCTTGCGTGAGGCCGAGCTGCGCGAGGCGATTGTTGCGGCACGCGAAGTCGGCGAGGTCGGCCCGCACGGGCTGCGCATCGACGCCGTCCACCGCACCGATCCACGTGTCGAGATCCGCACGTTCGAAGTCGCAGGGCTGGAGCCCGCCGCGCGCGTCGCGCAGTGCATCGAGGGTCGCATCGAGGCCGCGGCCGATGCAGCTGGTGGCGGTGAAGTGCGAGAGCAGGAGAGGTTTCACGAGGGTCGCATCCGGTGGCCGGAACGGGCGCCGCAGCAGGGCCGGCAGGCGCGCCGTTCGAGATCAGATTTTATCAAACGGGGGGGCCGAACCGGCCGGCGCGCCCGGCCCGGCGGGCGGCTCCGGCGCGAGCGCCGCGCGCAGCGTGGTCCAGTGCAATTGCGCATCGGCGGCCGCGCGCAGCACCGCTTGCAGCACGTCGAGCACGACCGGTTCGCCGCGCGCGTCGCGCGCCGCATGGCCGTCGTGCACCAGCAGGATGTCGCGTGCGGCGAGGCCGTGCAGCAGGCGGCGCGTGACGGTCGCCGCATCGCGTGCGCGTGTGTCGAAGCCGCGCCGCGTCCAGCTCGCCAGCTGCAGGCCGAGTTCGCACAGCACCGGCTCGAGAAACGGATTGCGCAGGCCGGCCGGCGCCCGGAAGAACAGCGGGCGCGTGCCGGCGATCTCGGTCAGCGTCTGCTGCGCGGCCGCGACCTCGCGCCGCAGCGCAGCGGGCCCCGACAGAGAGAACGTGTGACGGTGCCGCTGGCTGTGGTTTTCGATCGCGTGACCGCGCGCGACGATCGCCTCGATCCAGCGCGGATGACGGCGCGCCAGATCGCCGATGCAGAAGAACGTCGCGCGCGCGTCGTAACGGTCGAGCAGGTCGAGCACGCGCGGCGTGACGTCCGGGTCCGGACCGTCGTCGATCGTCAGCGCGATGCGGCGGCCAGCGTGGGCCGGCAGGCGCGTCCAGTTCGGGCCGAGCAGCGCGCTGCGCGGCCACAGGCCGGCGGCGGTCAGCGCGAGATGCGACGCGACCACGCCACCGACCGCCCACGGCCACGCGGCCGGCTGCGCGACGACGGCGGCCGCCGCGCCCGCGTGCAGCGCGGCCGTGCCCGCGATCAGCGGTGTCGGCTGCCAGCGGCGTGTGTCGCCGGGCTGTCGCGACGGAACGGACGACGGCGCGTTCATGCGCGGCTCCCTCGATGGCGGTTGATGGTCACAGCGTCAGCGGGGCGCGGCGCGAGAATCGCGGAGAACGCGAGCGCGAGCATCGCACCCGGCCCGACGGTCAGCCCGAAGGTTTCGAGCAGCGGCACGCGTGACAGCGCCAGCAGCCCAAAGCCCGCGACCGTCGCGAGATTCGCGATCAGCAGCGACACGAGCGTGTACGGCGTGACGGGCTGCGCGTCGTCGCGCTTGCAGAAGAACAGCGCGTAGTTGGAGCCGACCGCGACGATCAGCAGCATCCCGACGAGATGCAGAATCGTCAGCTGCACGCCGGCGAGTGCGAAGCCGGCCGTCACGACCAGCACGGCTGCAACGAGCGGTGCGAGCGCGCGCACGACGCGGCGCGGCGAGCGCAGCGCGATCAGCAGCAGCACGGCGATCGCGGCGAAGCCCGCGAGCGACAGCCGGATGTCCTCGTGCACATAGCTCACGTACAGGCGATCGGCTTCGGCTTTCATGTCGACGAACAGCGCATCGGGCACGCCCGCGCGCGCGACGGCCGTGCGAATCGGCGCGGCATCGAGGCTCGATGCCGGTTGCGCGGTGTGCGCGGCGTCCGGCGCGCGCAGCGGCAGCATCGCGCTCCAGCGGCCGTCGCGTTCCGTCAGCAGCGCATCGACGGCGAGCGCCATCGACGTGCCGCGCAAGTCCGCGCGCGTCAGCAGCGGTGCGTGGCGCGCAGCCTCGACGTCGGCGATGAACGGGGTGAATAGTTCGGGTTTGACCGCGATCGGCTGGTTCGCGACGGCGTCGTGCATCCGCGCGGCGAGCACGCCGGTATCCGGCAGGCTTGCCTGGCGCGCGCGCTGCGCGGCATCGCTCGGCAGGTAGCGCGCGGGGCTTTCGAAGCCGGCGAGCGCGCCCCGGTCGACGAGCGGCTGCAATTGTGCGGCCACTTTTTCGGCGCCTTCGAGTGCGGCCTGTTCGGTCGATGCAGAAATCACGACGAGATAGCGCACATCGGGCGCGCCGACATCGGCGCGCAGCCGCGCATCGAGCGCCTGCGCTTGCGCCGGCACGGGGCTGAGCGCCGCGAGCTCGCGGCTCCACAGGCCGTCACGATGCAGCACGAGCGTCGCGATCGCGGCGATCACCAGCACGGCGAGCGGCCAGCGCAGCCGCGGCGCGGCGTCGGCCGCACGCGCGAGCACGGCGCCGACGCGCGACACGTCGCGGATTGCGACATGCTCGCCGCGCAGATGCGGCAGCACGAAGCGCGTGACGAGCGCGGCGGCCGCCAGCCCGACGATCGAATACAGCCCGAGCTGCACGAGGCCGGGGAATCCGGAGAACAGCATCGACGCGAACCCGCACACGGATGTCAGCACGCCGAGCCGGATCGTCGGCCAGTACGCGGCGACCCATGCGCGCGTCGCGTCGGCCGGGCGCGACGCGCCGCGCGTGCCGGCCTGAGCCGATTGCACGAACAGGTAGATCGAATAGTCGACGGCTTCGCCGATCAGCGTCGTGCCGAAGCCGAGCGTCAGCCCATGGACCGTGCCGAAGGCGACGCTGACCGCCGCAATCGCGGCCGCGACGCCCGTCAGCACCGGCAGCAAGCCGAGCGCGAGCGTGCGCGGCGAACGGTACAGCGTCAGCAGCAACGCGACGATCAGCACGACGCTCGCCGTCGACAGCCGTTCGACGTCGTGCCGGATCGTGTCGCGCGTGTCGACCGAGAACACGCCGGGGCCCGTCATCGCGAGCGTGGTCGCGGCGGCGTTCGGCACGGCCTGCTGCGCGGCGGCGAATGCTCGGCGCAGGGTGTCGATCGCGCGGGCCTGGGCGTCGGTATCGGAACCGGCGGCGGCCGTCTGCACGACGAGCACCGCGCGCGTGCCGTCGCGCGACGCCCACACGCCGTCGCGGTTCGCCGGTTCCGCCGAGCTGTCGAGCTGGTCGACGAGCGTGGCGACTTCACCGGTCGGGTCGCGCGGCAGCATCGCCTTGGCCACGAGGCCGGCCGACGAACTCAGCAGGTCGAGGCTGTCGCCGAGCGCCTGATGCAAGCCGGCGGCGCTGAAGCGCTGCGGCGTGACGGCCGGGCTCAGCAGGTAGCGGTGATCGAAGACGAACTGCTGGTCGCGCGCGTCGTTCACGGCTTCGCCGTTGCGAACGGCCGCGAATTGCGGATCGGTGCGCAGCGCGCCGGCAACGCGCCGCGACAGCGCGGCGCGCGTCGTGGCATCGCCGCCGTCGATTGCGACGAGGATCAGCCGCGACACGACGCCGTCGCGCAACTGGTCGACGAGCACGCGCTGCCCGGCGCTCGGCGCGCTCGGCAGGAATGCGGACAGGTCGGCCGTGAAGTGCGCGCGCCAGATCGCGACGCCGCATGCGAGCAGCGCGAGCAGCCACACGAGCACCGCGCGCTGCCGCAGCGCGTGCAGGCGGCGCGCGACCGGTGACGACGGGGGGCGAGCGCGTTCGTCCATCAGTTCGGATTCGCCGGAACGGGTTGCAGCCGCATCACCGAGCGGTCGCCGTCGGCCTGCCGGATCGCGACGCTGCGCAATACGTCGCGCGTGCCGTCGAGCGTGATCGTGCTGACGACCTGCAGCATCCGCGAGTCGAGTGGCGTGAGCGTCAGCGTCCAGTCGTCGCCGCGTCCGGCGAGCGCGACCTTGTACACCTGTTCGAGCGCGAAGCGGTTGCCGGCGAGCGTCGCGCGGATGCTGTCGATGAACGCGCCGAGTTCCGGATAGCGCGCGAGCGCGAGCGTGAATTTGCGGTTGTTGCGCTCGACGGTGAGCATGTCGCCGTCGACGACGAGATGTTCGGGTTTCGGGCTCAGCGTGTGCTTCTCGAGATGGTCGGGCGCGACGAACACGAGTTCACCTGACGATTCGACCGGCTGCGTCGCGATCGACAGGTATTTCGTTTCGGTGAACGTCGCGCGCCCCGACTTGTGCTGCGCGAGTGTCGACATCAACCGGTCGAGGTTCCACGCCGGTGCCGTGTCGGCCGCTAGGGCGGGCGTGGCAGCCAACGCGGTCATGGCGCCGGTTGCGGCGAGCGCGACGGCCAGCGTGCGGACGGCGCGACGCAGCGCGGACGGGAGCATGGGCAGGCAGCGGCGAACGGCGGTCATGCGTCGGAATCCCTCGTGGCGGACAGGCCGGCACCGGCGCGCGCCGCGCCGCTGCGCGCGGTCACGGTCGCGGCATCGCCGCCTTGCCAGAAGTCGAAATAGTTGAACCAGTTGTACGGTGCCGCGCGGCAGTACTGGTCGAGCAGCGCGACGTAGCGCGCGAGCGCCGCGTCGACGGCCGCCGCGCGTGCGTCACGCCGCACGTCGGAGAAATCGGCGAGCGTCTCGAAGTGCACATCGTAGCGGTTGCCGTCGCGATAGAGGCCCGTCATGAAGAGCACCGGCCGCTTCAACATCGCGGCCATGTAGAGCGGCCCGAGCGGGAACGCTGCCGGCGCGCCGAGCAGCGGCAGCCGGCGCAGCGACGCGGCCGCGTCGTCGAGCAGCGTGCGGTCGGCGAGCATGCCGACCATGCAGTTCGCGTCGAGGCGCTCGCGCACCTTCAGCATCGAGTCGACCTGCCCGAGCGGAATCACTTCCGGCTGCGCGGCGGGATTCACCGCGGCGAGCGTCGCGTTGATCTTGCGCGCGTTCTTCTCGTACATCGTCACGACGACGCGCAGGTTCGGGTGCGTGCGGCCGATTGCGCGCACGACCTCGAAGCTGCCGAGGTGCGCGCCCATCAGGAAGGCGCCGCGTCCGCCCGCGAGGGCGTCGTCGACGAGCGTTTCGCCGTGCAGCCGGATGTCGAACAGGTCGAAGCGGCCGTTCATCAGGTAGATGCGGTCGTGGATCGTTGCCGCGAACGTGAACACGTGCCGGTACACGTCGCGCCAGCGCGCGGGGCGGCCGAGCGCGCGGCGCAGGTAATCGCGCGATGCCGCGCACGCGATCGGCGAGAACAGCACGAAATACGTCGCGATCAGGTGCAGCACGACGCGCGCGCGCTGTCGGCCGAAGCGCAGCGACAGCCACGTCATCGCGCGCAGCAAACCCGCATTGCTGCGTTCCTGGCGTTCGGCCCATGCGGTGCGCTTCATGGCTGCGCGCCATCCTGCACGGACGACGGCGCGGACAGCACGCCGCTCGCGACTTCGCGCGCCCCGGCGCGCAGCGTGAAGCGGATCGCGCCGCTCGCCGCGGCGTCGTACGCGAGATCGAGCGGCTCACCGGGCGCGACCGGGCTCAGGAATTTCGCGGACCCGAGCCGCCACGTGTGCAGCGGACGGTCCAGCGCCGCGCCGATCGCATGGATCGCGTGATCGAGCAGCACGACGCCCGGTACGACCGGATGGCCGGGGAAGTGGCCGGGCAGCGCCGGGTGATCGGCCGGGATCGTGAACCCGAGCGCGACCGCCGGTGTGCCGGCCGGGTCGCACACGGGCGTCGGCGCGGCTGCGGTGCACGTGTGTCGTGCAACGAGCGCGGCGAGCACGTCGCGCGGCAGTTTGCCCGTTTCGTTGCGCGGCAGCGCGTCGACGAACACGAGCGGGCGCGGCATGAACGCGGGATCGATCCGCTCGCGCAGCGCGCGCTGCAGGTCGGCTGCCTCGAGCGTCGGCGCGACGACCAGCGCGACGAGGCGCGTGACCGGTTCGAGGTCCGCGTCGGCGTGGGCGGGCGCGGCTTCGTCGGGCATGAAGAACACGCCGTCGATCACCTGCGCAATCGCATTGAGCTGATGGTTCAGGTACGCGAGCGACGTGCGCTTGCCGGCGATGTTGACGAGGTCGGCCTTGCGGCCGTGCAGCAGGAACCGGCCGTCGCCGAGCAGTTCGAGCGCGTCGCCCATCGGCACGGGCGCCTCGACGTGCCCGCCGGATACCCAGATCGTCGGCTCGCCGTCGTCGCTTTCCGGTTCATCGCGCGCGTCGAGCCGGATGCCCGGGAACAACGCCCAGGCCGCGCCTTGCGACGTGCGGCGGGTGGCGATCTGGCCGGTTTCGGTGCTGCCGTAGATCTCGACGAGCGGCGCGTCGAGCGCGGCCTCGGCTTCGCACGCGAGCTTTTCCGACAGCGGCGCGGTGGCCGACAGCACGAGCGCCGCGGGCGGCAGCGCGTGGCCGGCGGCCAGCAGCGCTCGCAGGTGGATCGGCGACGTCACGAGCACGCGCGGTTGCGGGATCGCGTCGAGTTCATCGCGAATGTCGACCGGGTAGAAGGGCTGGCGGTTGCTGAACGCGAGGCCGCCGATCAGCGCGAGCAGCACCGTCGACTCGAAGCCGTACATGTGCTGCGGGGGCACCGTGCCGATCAGCGTGGCCGCGCGGCCGTCGAGCAGCCCGAGGCGGTCGGCCGCCGCGCGCACGCAGCCGACCAGGAAGCCCCAGGTCTTGCGGTGCGGCACCGGGGCGCCGGTCGAGCCGGACGTGAACACGTAGGCCATGATTCGCGCCGCATCGATCTGCGGCACGACGAACGGCGCATCGCTCGCGAGCTCGCCGGGGGCGGCATCGGGGTACGCGAAGCGCGGCAGGTCGATCGTGCAGTCGGGCGCGTCGTGCAGGCAGAACGCGTCGGGCGCGAACGATGCGAGCTGGCGAACCATTTCCGGCGTGTGCGTCGACGGCAGCAGGCTGATCTTGCCGGCAACGAGCGCGGCGCACAGGCTGACCGCAAAGCGGTAACGGTCGCGGCACACGTTGAACACGTGGCCGCCGGCGGGCAGCGCAGCGGCCACGCGCGCGACATCGGCGACGAACGCGCGCACGGTGACGGGCGCGCCGTCGCGCCAGGCGATCGTCCGGTCCGGCGACGAATGGAAAACCAGCGGGTGAGTCGGCATAAATCGGTCAAAACGGGAGCGAAGGCCGGCGCGCGGCGCCGGCCGTGAATTCATCGTGACGGCTGCGATGCGTGAGTCGTCGCGCGATACGCGCGCACCGCATCGACCATGCGCGGCCGCGGTTCGTGCGGTAGTGCGAAGCGCCGGCACGCATGCTCGGCGGCGAACATCACGGCGACGAGCGGCAGCGACAGGTAGTTCGCGAACGTCGACCACGTGACGATCGGCGCGGCCGCGAACAGCAGCGTCGACACGGCGGCGGTCGCGACGAAGAACAGCGTCCACGCGAGCGTGATCTGCCGTGTGTAGCGCGCGACGGCCGGCGTGATCGCGCCGTGGATCATCGTCGCGAAGCGTGTGCACAGCGGTACCTGGCCGGCGGCGAGCGTACGGCCGAACAGCACGGCCATCGCGAGGTTGAAACTCGCGTGTTCCAGATACAGGCCCCATTCGAAATGCCGGGCGAGCGGCACGCGGGCGGCCCATAGCGCGGCGGCGGCAAGCGGCCACGCCGGCACGAGCCACGCGCGATGCGGCGAGCGCAGTGCCGCGCCGAGCGCGAGCAGCAGCGGCGGCACGAGCGCCATCGCGAGGCCGAAGCCGTGCGCGCCGGGTGTCGCGGCCGCGTAGTGCGCGCCGGCCTGGTACGCCGCGACGGCGCCGACCGCGGCGATGCCGCGCGCGACAGGCAGCAGCCGGCTCATCGCCGGCCTCCGCACACACGGCGCGCGAACGCGTGACCGGCGGCCGGGCGGCAGCGGGCTGACGGGCGAACCGGAACGGAGCGGAAGGGCGGGCGCGGCATGACTGGCGACATCGGGCGGATCGTGGCCGGACGCGGTGGTCGGGCCGTCAAACATCATATGAATGGCGGCCGGGACGCGGGTCCGGGCCGGTGGTCGGGCACGCTCATTTTAGGGCCGCGGGACGGCGTGTTCGGGGCGGGCGCGAACGGGTTTTGTAACCGATTGTATGGCGCGGGACGAACGGTTTCGCGGGGTCGGTCCATTTCCATCCAAAGCGGCTCAAGCGTCTCGTGCATTCGGGTCCCGAAACGGGCCGCGGAGCCGGCTCGCCAGTCTGTAACCATTGGCGGTATACGGCCCGATACCCGTTCGTCTAGAATCCGCGTAACTTTTACAAACAATCCCCAAATATGCAGGCGGGGAAGCCGGCAGACGCCGGAGGGACGGAGATTCGCACGCGCCGGGCGTGCATGGCGATTGCCGTTTCCGGGCACCTTCCGCTGCCACGGGCCGCCTGCCCGCACGCATGATGAACGCACTGGAACAAGAGCTCGCCACGCTGATCATCGGCGAACTGAATCTCGAAGACGTCACGCTCGAAACCGTGACGGCCGAGACCCCGTTGTATGGCGAGGGTTTCGGGCTCGACTCCATCGACATCCTGGAAATCGCCCTGCTGATCTCGAAGAAATACGGCTTCGAGTTGCGTTCGGACAATCCGGACAACCAGAAGATCTTTGCGACGCTCGGTGCACTGGCTGCGTACGTCGCCGCGCACCGCACGAAGTGAGCGCGTCGCGCACGGGCGCGACGCACAGATGATGACGGCAGGCGGCCGCGATCGGCAGACGATACGCGGCCGCGTCGATCGAGGTGGAACGCGATGAACGGAGCAATTCGATGCGCTCGCTCGTGACGGGCGGCAGCGGCGCACTCGGGCAGGCGATCTGCGCGGCCCTCGCGCAGGCCGGCCATGAAGTGTGGGTGCATGCGAACCGCCATCTCGCGCAGGCGGAGGCCGTCGCGCAGCAGATCGTCGAGGCCGGCGGCTCCGCGCACGCGATTGCGTTCGACGTGACCGACGCCGATGCGACGCTCGCCGCGCTGAAGCCGTTCATCGACGATGCGCCGGTGCAGATCCTCGTCAACAACGCAGGGATTCACGACGATGCGCCGATGGCCGGCATGTCGCGACAACAGTGGCACAGCGTGCTCGACGTGACGCTCAACGGCTTCTTCAACGTCACGCAGCCGCTGCTGTTGCCGATGATCCGCACGCGGCGCGGACGGATCGTCAACATTGCGTCGGTGGCCGGCGTGACCGGCAATCGCGGGCAGGTCAACTACGCGGCCGCGAAGGCGGGGCTGATCGGCGCGACGAAGTCGCTGTCGCTCGAGCTCGCGTCGCGCGGCATCACCGTGAACGCGGTCGCGCCCGGCATCATCGAATCGCCGATGGCCGAGCACGCGTTTCCCGCGGAACGCATCAAGCAGCTCGTGCCCGCGCAGCGCGCGGGCCGGCCCGACGAAGTCGCGGCGATGGTCGCGTACCTGGTGTCCGATGCCGCGGCCTATGTGACGGGGCAGGTGCTGTCCGTCAACGGCGGGCTCGCCTGACGAAGCGCGCAGCGTCGGCGTGACGTAACGCAACGCGGCGCAGGCCATGATGTTGCGCGGCCTGGGCCGCATAGTGAGGAAATCGAAGTGTCCGTGCATCCAGTCGACGCCGAACGGCGGCCGTGCTCCCTGTCATCCTCTATCGCGCCCGTCGGGCGCGGGCAGACGGCGGCCGGGCCGGTCGCATCGCGATCGGGCGAAGCGCTCGCGCTTGACGGCGACCGGGCACTGCGGCTCGTCCGGATGAGCCATGCGCGGCTCGCCGCGCTGCTGCACGATGCGCGTGGTCGTGGCGATCGATTCGAGCGCGCGTTTCCCGGCGCATTGGGTGCGGTGTGCATTGGCGCGGACACGGCATCGCACGCCGAATCACGAGCGGACGCGGCGGCACGGATGCTGGCCGATGTCGTACCCGACCTGCCGGTCGCGCCCGTGCCGATGACGCTGCTCGGCGCCGGCATCGCGCCGGACGACGCCGTCTGCGAAATCTGGCAATGCCAAGCGCATGACCTGCGCAGTGAACGGCGCGGCGCGCTGCACTATCGGTACAGCGAAACAGCGGGCCTCGTGTTCGGCAGCATCGTCGTGCACGAAGAAGCACATGAGGCGAACGAATCGCACGACGGCGGCACGCCGCTCGAACGCGCGACCCACGACGCGTACCGCGCCCTGTTCGGCGTGCTCGATTCGCTCGGCATGCCGCATCCGCTGCGCATCTGGAATACCGTGCCGGCGATCAACGCGGTGCAGTTCGGGATCGAGCGCTATCGTCAGTTCAATATCGGGCGCCAGCACGCGTTCGATGCGTGCCGCCGCGCGCTGACCGGCGGTGTGCCGGCCGCATGCGCGCTCGGTTCGGTCGTGCCGGTCGCGGGCGATGCATCGCCGGCCGCGCCGCTCGCGATTCATTTCCTTGCGAGCCGCACGCCGGTCGATCCGGTCGAGAACCCGCGCCAGGTCAGCGCGTATCACTATCCGGCGGAGTACGGCCCGCGTGCGCCGACGTTCGCGCGCGCCGCCACATGGTCGGAAGGCGATGCCGCGCCGGTGCTGTTCGTATCGGGCACCGCGAGCATCGTCGGGCACCGCACCGTGCATCACGGCGACGTCGTCGCGCAAACGCGCGAGACGGTCGCGAACCTCGCGGCCGTGCTCGAGCAGGCCGCGCGCCAGGGGCACGGCCCGTTCTCGCTCGCCGACCTGAGCTATCGCGTCTACGTGCGCGACGCCGGCGATGCCGAGGCGCTGGCCGCGATCGAGCGCGTGCTGCGCGATGCGGCCGGCCCCGGCGTGCGGCCGCTCGTCGTTCATGCGGACGTGTGCCGCGACGACCTGCTGGTCGAGATCGAGGCCAGCGCGGGTCATGAGGAGGCATGGTTGTCATGAAACGGGAAAACCTCACGATCGAGCCGCCGGCCCCGCACGCGGGCGACGTCGACGAAGCCTGCCGACGGTCGCCGGCAAGTCATAAACTTTTGTCAGGATCCCCGTCTTCGCAATCGGCCGTTTCCATGTCCAAGCTGCACGCGTCGTCCACCCATCTCGTCCTGATTCCGAGCTACAACCCGGGTGCCAAGGTCGACACGACCGTGCGCAATGCCCGCGCGCAGTGGAATCCGGTGTGGGTCGTCGTCGACGGCAGCACCGACGGCAGCGCGGAACGGCTGCAGGCGATGGCCGAGCGCGACCCGGGCTTGCGTGTGATCGTGCTGCCGGAGAACCGCGGCAAGGGCGCCGCGGTGCTCGCCGGGCTCGACGCGGCGGCCGCGAGCGGCTTCACGCATGTGTTGACGATGGATTCCGACGGCCAGCATCCGTCTGACCTGATTCCCGCATTCATGGCCGCATCGCAGGCCGCGCCCGACGCGATGGTGCTGGGCGTGCCGAAGTTCGACGCGAGTGCGCCGCAGTTGCGCGTGCAGGGCCGCCGGCTGTCGAACGCCTGGGCCGACCTCGAAACGCTGTGGGCCGGGATCGGCGATTCGCTGTACGGGTTTCGCGTGTATCCGGTCGCGCCGCTGGCGGCGATCATGCGCCGCCAGCCGTGGATGCGCGGCTTCGACTTCGATCCCGAGGCGGCCGTGCGGCTGTGCTGGGCCGGCGTGCGTCCGATCCGCATCGACGCGCCGGTGCGCTATTTCGGCCGCCACGAGGGCGGCGTCTCGCACTTCCACTATGGCCGCGACAACGCGCTGCTTGCGTGGATGCACCTGCGCCTGTTCACCGGTTTTGCGGTGCGGTTGCCGATGCTGGTCGCGCGGCGGCTGACGCGACGCCGCGACCAGACGGCCTGAGCCCGCCCGGTTCCCCTTCCGATCGTCGCCCGGTTGCGGCGATTACGCCGTTTTCCGTCGCCAATCCCGTTCCGGTGCGCCGCTTCGTTCCTGTTCGCTAGGTAATCAACGTGTCATCGGATGTAAACATCTGGTAATTTTCTGCCGGATTATGCAAAATCGCCGCTCCCAAATACAACTATCGAGGGATTCCGGGATGCAACTCAAGAAAGCGGTGGCAGCGTGTGGCGTGGCGTTTCTGTTGAGCGCGTGCGGCGGGGTGCAGAGCCTTGACGCGAACAGCCTGACGTCGGCGGGGACCAGCTTGTACAAGGCAGCGACGCTGTCGGATGCCGACATCGCCGCACTGTCGAACGACTCGTGCAAATCGAGCGATGCCGAATCGAAGATCGCGCCGGCGAACAGCGCATATGCGAAGCGCCTGACGAAGGTGATGAAGGGCTTCGGCGACATGACGCTGAACGGCCAGAAGATCAACTACAAGGTCTACATGACCAAGGACGTCAACGCGTGGGCGATGGGCAACGGCTGCGTGCGCGTGTACAGCGGCCTGATGGACCAGATGAACGATGACGAACTGCGCGGCGTGATCGGCCATGAAATGGGCCACGTTGCCCTCGGCCACTCGAAGAAGGCGATGCAGACGGCCTACGCGGTCAGCGCGGCACGCACCGCGGCCGGCGCGGCATCGCCGGGCGTGGCGGCACTGACGAGTTCGCAGCTCGGCGACATCACGGAGAAGTTCATCAACGCGCAGTTCTCGCAGACGCAGGAAAGCGCGGCCGACGATTACTCGTTCGACCTGATGAAGCAGAAGGGCATGAACCAGAAGGGCCTCGTCACCGCATTCCAGAAGCTAGCGAAGCTCGACGGCGGCCAAAGCTCGATGATGAGCTCGCACCCGTCGTCGGCGAGCCGTGCGCAGCACATCGAGGATCGCATCGCGAAGGGCAGCTGATCGCGCAACCGATCGCCTGCCGCGGCGGGCGATCAACCGGCGACATGAAAAACCCCACGCTCTTTCGGGCGTGGGGTTTTGTTTTTGGGGCGGGTGCCGCTTACGGAACCATGCCCGGCAGCACGTACGCCTGCGCGAGCGTGATCAACCCGACGATCACCGCGAACAGCAGGCTGTGTCGCACCGTGAAGCGGAACAGCTCCGACTCCTTGCCGACGAGGCCCGTCGCCGCGCAGGCGACCGCGATCGACTGCGGCGAGATCATCTTCGCGGTCACGCCGCCCGTCGTGTTCGCGGCCACCGCGAGCGTCTCGGGTACGCCGAGCTGATGGGCCGTGGCCTGCTGCAGCGAGCAGAACAGCGCGTTCGACGACGTGTCCGAGCCCGTCAGGAACACGCCGAGCCAGCCGAGGAACGGCGAGAAGAACGGGAACGCGGCGCCGGTCGCGGCCAGCATCAGCGCGAGCGTCGACGACATCCCCGAGTAATTCGCGACGAACGCGAACGCGAGCACGAGGCCGATCGACAGGATCGGGCGCGTCAGTTCCTTCAGCGTCTCGCCGAACGTGACGAGCGCGTCGCGCGGCTTCATCCGCAGCAGCGCCATCGAGATCAGCGCGGTCACGAGGATCGCGCTGCCCACCGCCGACACGAGATCGATCTTCAGCACCGCGTCGAGCGCCTTCGGCGTCGCGGCGATCGGCGCGGTCTTCACGACGAGCTGGTCGAGCCCCGCCACATGGAACTTCAGCACGGTCGACGCGAGTGCGCCGTGCGCGGCGAACAGCGCCTTGAACGGCGCGATGCTCCACACGGTGACGACGGCCGTCAGGATCAGGAACGGCGACCACGCGCGCACGGTCTGCGCGAGCGTGTACGGCGATGCCTGCCGGCTCGTGCCGGTGCCGAAGCCGCTGCGCGAGCCTGCGCCGCCGAAGCCCGCGAGCGCGGCGCCGCTGCCGGACGCGACGAGGCCGCCGGCCGTCTGCTTCGCGGTGCGCGGCTGCCAGACCTTCAGGAACGCGGCGAGCGCGACGAGGCTGACGAGCGACGACGTGATGTCCGGCAGCTCGGGCCCGATGTGGTTCGACGTGAAGTACTGCGTCACCGCGAAGCTGCCGCCCGCGACGAGCGCGGCCGGCCAGGTCTGCCGCACGCCGCGCAGCCCGTCCATCATGAACACGAGCCAGAACGGCACCGCGAGCGACAGCAGCGGCAGCTGGCGGCCGGCCATCGCGCCGATATGGAACGGGTCGATGCCCGTCACCTGCCCGGCGACGATGATCGGAATGCCCATTGCGCCGAACGCGACCGGTGCAGTGTTTGCAATCAGACACAGTCCTGCCGCGTGCAGAGGCTTGAAGCCGAGGCCGACGAGCAGCGCGGCGGTGATCGCGACGGGCGCGCCGAAGCCGGCCGCGCCCTCGAGGAACGCGCCGAACGAGAAGCCGATCAGCAGCATCTGCAGGCGCTGGTCGTCGGTGATCGACAGGACGGACGCGCGAATGATGTCGAACTGGCCGGTCTTCACGACGATCTTGTACAGGAACACGGCCGCGACGATGATCCACGCGATCGGCCAGATGCCGTACGCGAAGCCGAAGCCGGCCGCTGCGAGCGCCTGCGGCACGGGCATCCCGTACGCGAGGATCGCGACGCCGAGCGAGAGCAGCAGCGTGATCGCCGCGGCGACGTGGCCCTTGAGCCGCAGCGCGGCCAGCGCGACGAAAAAGAAGATGATCGGGATTGCGGCGACGAACGCCGACAGCCCGAGGCTGCCGAGCGGGGTGTAGATCTGATGCCAGGCCTGCATGGATGTCTCCTCCATAGGTTTTTGTCGGTACGGCTTGAGAAACGAAACGGCTATTCGGGCTGGCCGCGTGCGCGCAGCAGGTCGGACAGGCTGCGCGGCGCCGGCTCGAGCGGCGTGCGGTGCTGCGTCCACCCCATCTGTCTGGCGGGCGTCAGCGCATGCAGCCGCGTGGCGGTCCAGCGGAACGCGCGATATGCGCGCGGATGCGCGAACGCGCCCGACCAGAAGCGCCACACGAGGTCTTCCGCGCGGTTGTAGTTCGCGCCCTGGCCGCGCAGCGGGTGCGCGACGGGTTCGTCGGGCTTGCGGTTCGCTTCGGTGCGCAGCCGCACGAGCAGTTGCGGGATCGGAATTCGCACCGGGCACACCTCGCCGCACGCGCCGCACAGCGTCGATGCGGTCGGCAGGTCGGCCGTCGCGTCGAGGCCGAGCAGGTGCGGCGAGATGATCTTGCCGATCGGGCCCGGGTAGGTCGTGCCGTATGCGTGGCCGCCGATGCGCGTATAGACGGGGCAGTGGTTCATGCACGCGCCGCAGCGGATGCACTGCAGCGTCGCGCGCAGCTGCTCGTCCGCGTAGGCCTGCGTGCGGCCGTTGTCGAGCAGCACGAGATGCAGCTCGCGGGGGCCGTCGCGTTCGCCGTCGCGGCGCGGGCCCGAGATCAGGTTGAAGTACGTCGTGATCGCCTGGCCGGTGGCCGAACGCGTGAGCAGGCTCGACAGCGGCACGATGTGCTCGAGCTTCTCGACGACCTTCTCGATCCCCATGATCGCGACGTGCGTGTCGGGTACCGTCGTCGACAGCCGGCCGTTGCCTTCGTTTTCGACGAGCCACAGCGTGCCGGTGTCGGCCGCCGCGAAGTTCACGCCCGACAGGCCGATGTCCGCTTCGGCGAACGCGCTGCGCAGCGCGCGCCGGCCGGTCTGGATCAGCTCGTCGACGTCCTCCGTGTAGCGCGTGCCGGGGATGTGTTCCTCGAACAGCTCGGCGATGTCGCCGCGCGTCTTGTGGATCGCCGGCATCACGATATGCGACGGCTTCTCGCCCGCGAGCTGCACGATGAATTCGCCCATGTCGGATTCGATGCAATCGACGCCGTGCTCCGCGAGGTAATGGTTCAGCTCGATTTCCTCGCTCGCCATCGACTTGCCCTTGATCACGCGGCGCGCCTTCTTCGCCTGCGCGATGCCGAGCACGATTGCATTCGCGTCGGCCGCCGTCTCGGCCCAGTGCACGTGCACGCCGGCTTCGGTGAGCTTGGTCTCCAGCCGTTCGAGCAGCGCGGGCAACTGCGCGAGCGCATGCTGCCGCACCGCTTCGCCGAGGTCGCGCAATTGCTGCAGCTCGTCGTCGTCGGGGAACTGCGTTGCACGCTTGCCCTGCAGGAAGTCCATCGCGCCGCGAAAGCTCTTGCGCAGCGCGGGATCGTCGAGCGCAGCGCGCGCGCGGGTCTTGAAGTCGCCGGGGGCGACGAATTGCAGCGTGTGGTCGCTCATCGCGGGATGTCCTCGCTGACGGTGGTGGCCGCGCGGCCGGCTGCCGTACCGGTGACGATCACGACCCACAGGCGGCGCGGGCCATGCGCGCCATAGGCGAGCGTCTGCTGGATGTCGGAGGTCTTCGACGGGCCCGACACCAGCACGAGGTTGGTCGGCATGCCGGCCTGCCAGTGCTCCGCGTGCGCGGCCGCATGCAGGTCGGGATGCAGCGTGCTCGCGTGGACGAGCGCGACGTGCAGCGGCGGCACGAGCGACACCGTGCGCGGCGTGCCGGCATCGGGTGCGAGCACGACGGTGCCGGTGGCCGCGATGCCCGAGCGCGCAACGGTGAAACCCGCATCGATCGTGTCGAACAGTTCGGGTTTCCACGCGTCGATCGGCCGGTCGAACGGTACCGGTGCGACTGCGCCGGGCAGCGCGCGGGCGAGCGCGGCGGATTCGGCGCGGGCCGGGTCGAGCAGCAGGCGGCGTACGCCGGCCTCGGCGAGCCGCGCGGCGAGCTGCGCGGGCCATTCGTCGCCGGTCGCGCACCAGACGTCCGCGTGCGACGCGGTGAGCGCGGCCTGCATCGTGACGGCAAGCGCGTGTGGATCGTGCGCGGCCTCGTTCTGCGCGCGGCGCGTGTCGTAATGCGTGTCGATGCGCGCGTCGAGTGCGGGGGCGGCCGCGGCCGCCACACCCGGGGCGGCAGCGCGCAGCCGCTGGAGGATTGCGTCGCGCGCGCTCATGGCTTGTCTCCGCGCAGCGATGCGGCGCATGCCGTGCGCCGCCACAGGAAGCTGGCGAGGTGCTCGACCGGCAGCGCGGCGCCGGACTTTTCGGCCGCGTGGCCGATGTTCAGCAGGCAGCCGCAGTCGGCGGATACGAGCCGGTCGCAGCCCGTCGCGCAGGCCGACGCGACCTTGTCGCGCACCATCGCGCCGGAGATGTCGGGATGCTTCAGCGAGAACGTGCCGCCGAAGCCGCAGCATTCGGATTCGCGTTTGTGTTCGATGCGCGTCACGCCCGGCAGCGCGTCGACGAGCGCGACGCCGTGCACACGCGTGCCCATCTCGCGGCGGGCTGCGCATGACGTGTGCAGCACCACGCGCTCGTCGGCGCCGGCCGGCGCGGCGAGCGCATCGAGCCGCACGTCGAGCACGTGGACGAGGAATTCGGTGAGTTCGTAGGTCCGTTCCGCAATCGCACGGGCCTTGGGGCCGTGGACGCGGTCGTCGGCAAACAGCGCCGGCCAATGGTGCCGGATCATGCCGCCGCACGAGCCGGACGGCACGATCACGGGCCACGGTTCGGCGAACAGGTCGAGCTGAGCGGCCGCGACGCGGCGCGCTTCTTCGGGATTGCCGCTGCTGTAGGCCGGCTGCCCGCAGCAGCTCTGGCCGCGCGGATAGTGGACGGTCAGGCCTTCGCGTTCCAGCAGGCGGACCGCGTCGAGCCCGGCTTCGGGGACGAACAGGTCGACCAGGCAGGTCGCGAACAGATAGACGTGCGCGGGGGCGGCGGCGGGGTACTGCCTTTCGTTCATGTCTCGCTCCAGATGCGACGGCCCGGCATGCGGATGCGGGACGACGATTTCGCTGCATAATTCCCGCGACGGCGCCGCAGCTCAAATTGGTTGGGCCAATCGGCGTGGCAGGTATTCCGCAGGGAGACGCGACGATGGCAGCGATGACGGCACGGGGCCGGACCGAAGTGGTGATGCGCAAGATCGAGACGGCGCTGCTCGACGGCACCTGGCCGGCCGGCGCACGCTTGCCGGCCGAGCGAGTGCTCGCGCAGGAATACGGCGTTGCGCGCAATACGGTGCGCGAGGCAACCCAGCGGCTCGTCGCGCGCGGGCTGCTGCAGAGCCGGCGCGGCGCGGGCGTTTACGTGACTGACCAGTTGCGTGCCGGCATCGCATCACCTTGGGGCCAGCTGGTCGCCGATCATCCGGCGCTGCGCGACGACATCCTCGAGTTCCGCCGCGTGCTGGAAGGCGCGACCGCCTATTTCGCCGCGCTGCGCGCCGATGCGAACGACCGGCGCCGGATCCGTGCGCTGCTGCGCGAGCTCGAAACCGCGCACGCGAACGGCGCCGCGGCCATCGAGGCCGCGACCGACGCGAAGCTGCACGAGGCGATCGCGCTCGCGTCGCACAACACGATGTTCCTGCACCTGCATACGAGCGTGATCGGGATGCTGCGCGAGCACATCTCGATCAACGTGGCGGGCATGACGACGCACGACGAGCAGGCGTCCGAGCTGTTGTTGCTGCAGCACCGCGTCGTGTGCGACGCGATCTGCGCGCAACGGCCGGAGGAGGCGCGCACCGCGATGCAGACGCATATCGACTATGTGCGCAGCCATTTCGAGCGCAGCGGCGATGACGCCTGATTGGTTGGACCGCTTTGGCGTGCGGCCCGTCCCGCGGCCGCCCCCGGCGTGGTGGGGCAGCGACGCCCGACAGTCGGGGGCACGCCGGCGGTTCGCCGGTGCCGGTGTCGCCAGCGCGATTGACCGGTTCATCGGGCGCCCACTAGAATCGGCCGGAACCGCGCGCCAGCCGCGCGCCGCGGCGCATGCGGGCCCTTTGTTCCGCCAGTCGAGGAAGTTTCCGTGTTCACCTCATTGATCCGGCGCGCACCGGCCGCGCTGTCGTGGCGCGCCGCATGCCGCCCGGCCCGCGCACTGGCCGTCGGCGTGCTGCTATCGCTCGTCGCCGCGTGCGCGACGCATCCGCCCGCCACCACGCTCGATCGCCCGGTTTCCCACGCGTTGCCGCCCGATACCGCGACGCCGCTGCGCGACGCGCTGGCCGGGCCCGCGGCCGCGCATCCGGGCCAGTCCGGTTTCCGGCTGCTGGCGGAAGGTGCGGAGGCGCTGCAGATGCGCATCGCGCTTGCACGCGCCGCGACGAAGACGCTCGACATGCAGTACTACATCGCGACCGAGGACACGACCGGCAAGCTGCTGCTCGGCGCGGCGCTGTACGCGGCCGATCGCGGCGTGCGGGTGCGGATGCTGGTCGACGACCTGAATTTCCGCGACATCGATCGCATCATGGCCGCGCTGAACACGCATCCGAACATCGAGATCCGTGTGTTCAACCCGTTCGGCGCGTCGCAGCAGGGCATGGTCGAGCGCACGGCCAATTTCTTCACGCGCATCGACAGCTTCACGCGCCGGATGCACAACAAGGCGATGATCGCGGACAACCAGATCGCGATCGTCGGCGGCCGCAATCTCGGTGACGAATACTTCAACGCGAGCCCGACGCTGCAATTCCGCGATCTCGACGTGCTGGCCGCCGGCCCCGTGACGAACGACGTGTCGGCGAGCTTCGACACTTACTGGTCGAGCGCGAGCAGCTATCCGCTGCGCGTGCTGAACCACCAGTCGTTCGATCCGAAGGACCTCGACGCGACGCGCGACGAGCTGCGCGCCCACTGGCGCACGAACGCCGATCCATACAACGCGAAGCCGCTGAACGCGACGCCGCTCGCGCAGCAGATTGCCCGCGACGAGCTCGCGCTCGTGTGGGCGCCGGCCGAGTTCAAGGTCGACGCGCCCGACAAGGTCGCGCAGCCGACCGACGCATACGTGAGCCCGCCAATGCGGCGCCTGGTGGAACTCACGCGCGGCGCGCGGCAGGAATTCCTCGCGTTCTCGCCGTATTTCGTGCCGCATGACGCCGGCGTGAAGATCCTCGGCGAGGCGACCGCGCGCGGCGTGCGCGTCGCGATCCTGACGAATTCGCTCGCCGCGACCGACGCGGTCGCCGTGCAGGCAGGCTATGGTCCGTATCGCGTGCCGCTGCTGCAGCGCAGCGTCGAGCTGTACGAGTTCAAGGCGCAGCCGGGCCAGCCGCGCGCGCGCCTGTTCGGGTCGCGCTCGCGGGCAAGCCTGCACGCGAAGGCGTACGTGATCGACCGGAAGATCCTCGTGATCGGCTCGATGAACCTCGATCCGCGTTCCGCGCACCTGAACACCGAACTGGCGCTCGTGATCCACAGCCCGGCGCTCGCGCAGCAGGTCGCGACGATCTTCGCGCGCGTGACCCAGCCGGATGAAAGCTACCGCGTGAGCCTTGTGACGCCGGCGGGCGGCGGGTCGCCCGAACTCGAATGGACGGGCATCGACGACGGCCAGCCGACCACCTATCACGTCGATCCGCATGCGGGGCTGCTGCGCAACGTGATGACCGGCATATTCATGCTGCTGCCGGTGGACGACCAGCTTTAAGGGGACGGAAGCGCTCCGGCTAAACCCGCGTTTCCGGTGCGCGGGGAAGAGTGATATGGTTGTGTGCGCAACTAATGTGGCGTGCAGGACAGTGCCGCGAACAGCCCGCGCCACGCGTGTCGCGCACGCCCGCAACCGGAGTTCCCCCATGCAACGTGTCCCGAACCAGCCGTTCACGCGTCCCGCCCGTTTCTCCGAAGCCGAATGGCAGGCGCGCGTGCAGCTCGCGGCGGCTTACCGCATCTTCGATCATCTCGGCTGGACCGAGCTGATCTACAACCATATCTCGCTGCGCGTGCCGGGCGAGGACGGGCATTTCCTGATCAATCCGTTCGGGCTCCATTACCGTGAGGTGTGCGCGTCGAACCTCGTGAAGATCGACATCGACGGCAACGTGATCGGTCATTCCGACTGGCCGATCAACCCGGCCGGTTTCACGTTCCACAGCGCGATCCATGCGGCGCTGCCGGATGCGCACTGCGTGATGCACGTGCACACGACGCCGACGATGGCCGTGTGCTGTTCGCGCGACGGGCTGTCGTTCTCCAATTTTTATTCGGCGCAGCTGTACGGGAAGATCGCTTATCACGACTTCGAGGGCATCACCGTGCATCTCGAGGAGGGGCGGCGCATCGTCGAAAGTGCAGGCGGGCGGCCGGTGCTGCTGTTGCGCAACCATGGGCCCGTGACGATCGGCGCGACGCTCGCGCAGACCTTCTCGCTGATGTGGCTGCTCAATCGTGCATGTGAGGTACAGGTTGCCACGCATGCGATCGGCGACGCGATGCCGATCGCGCCGCCGGTGCTCGAAGGGTGCGTGCGCGATTCGCTGAATTTCGATCCGAAGCATGGCGCGGGGCAGGACGCGTTCGACGCGCTGCAGCGGATCGTCGATCGCATCGATCCCGGCTATCGCGCGTGACGTGAAGCGGCGCGATCGCTTCGTCATGCGTGATACGAGGTGAACCGGATCCGACGGCGGCGTGCGAAAAAAAACGCGGCCGGGTGGCCGCGTGAATACTCGCAGACTCCTTCGGACGAAGGAAACAAGCAACTGTGAGACGAAGTGTAGCGAAAGGCCGCGCGCCGATTCAGTCATCCGGCTGCAAAGGTCCATTCCAGGTTGATGCAGACTGATGCGTCGTGCGCCGCGCGAGAGGGCCGGCCGGGCGCGGTGCGGCGATTCGCTGCATGGCCGTTCGGGGGACTCCCGGACCGGCGGCGATCGACTACCATCATGTCTGGCGCCCCCGCTCGGGCGGCGTACAACGTCGTACAAGGAGAATCCATGCTCAAGCTGCGTTTGCTCCAGGTCGCGTTACTCGCGGGCGTGCTGGCCGCCGGCAGCGCCGCCGCCGAAACGGTGCGCCTGTCCGCCAATCTCCAGCCGTCGAGTGAAGTGCCGCCCACGGCGACCAAGGGCTCGGGCGACGTCGAGGCCACCTACGATACGGCCACGCACATGCTGCAGTGGAAGGTCACTTACGAACACCTCACGGGGCCGGCCACCGCCGCGCACTTCCACGGGCCGGCGCCGGTCGGCCAGAACGCGGGCGTGCAGGTGCCGATTCCGAAGGAGGAGCTGGCGAGCCCGATCAAGGGCTCGAAGGAACTCACCGACGCGCAGGTCACCGACCTGATGGGCGGCAAGTGGTACTTCAACGTCCATACGAAGGAGCACCCGGCCGGCGAGATCCGCGGCCAGGTGATGCCGGCGAACTGAGCGCCGGCGTTTGATGTAGAGGCACCTGTCGAGCGGTGCGGAAGCGATCGCACGTACCATCGTCACACTGTGATTACGGAGTGCGTCCGATGAGTTGGCAAAGCAAGTTCGCCTGCTGGCTGCTGCGCTGGCAGTTCCGGCCCGAGACCACGCGCGAGGTGCTCGATCCCGCCCGCGCACGGCGCTTTACCGACCTGCGGATGGTCGTGCCGCGCCGTGCGCCGTCGGGCTACCGATTGCGCCAGTGCCATGGCCCGGGCGACGCGCCGCTGTGCGGCGAATGGCTCGAGCGCACCGACTCGGTTGCGGGCCGCGGGCCCGGCCGCACGCTGCTGTACTTCCATGGCGGCGGCTATTACTTCTGTTCGACGAAGACCCACCGTCCGCTCGTGTTCGGCCTGACGAAGCGCGCGGGCGTGCGCTCGTTCTCGCTCGACTACCGGCTGGCGCCCGAGAACCGCTTCCCGGCTGCGCTCGATGATGCGCTGGCCGCGTACCGGCAACTGCTGGCGCTCGGCACGCCGCCCGAGTCGATCGTGCTCGGCGGCGATTCGGCGGGCGGCGGCCTCGCGCTCGCGACGCTCGTCGCGCTGCGCGACCGCGGCGAGCCGCTGCCGGCCGGCGCGATCCTGTTCTCGCCGTGGACCGACCTGGTCGCCACCGGCGCGACGCTGCGTACGAACGACGGCGCCGATCCGATGTTCGCGGGCGCGGCGCTGGCGAAGGCCGCGAAGCTGTACCTGGGTGACGAGCCGGGCACGAATCCGTATGCATCGCCGCTCTACGCGGATTTCGCGGGCCTGCCGCCGCTGTATATCCAGGTCGGCAGCACCGAGGTGCTGCTCGACGATTCGCGCCGCGTCGCCGAGAAGGCGAAGGCGGCCGGGGTCGCGGTGGAGATCGAGGTGTGGCCGGACATGCCGCACGTGTGGCAGCTGTACGCGCCGATGGTGCCAGAGGCACGTGACGCGCTCGACCGTGCGGCCGCGTTCCTGCGCCGCGTCGCGGTCGAACGCGCGGTTCAGCGCGCCGGCGAGGCGTCGATCGCCTGATAGGCGGCTTTGACGGCCACCGAGCCGTACTTGCGCTCGAGCCGGCGTACGGTGAAGTGGCCGTGCGCCATCTGCTGGAAGTGGTCGATGAACAGCGTATTGACGGTCGCGCCGAGCACGGCGCCGATCGCCGGAATCGACTTCGCGGCCATCTGCTCGGTCACCTGCACCGAGAAGCGCGACGCCACCGTCTGCACGAGCTTGAACACGGCCGCGGAGCTGTGCGCGGCGATGCCCTTCGTCGTGATGTCGGACGACGCCTTCGAGATCGCCTGCGCGAGCGCACCGCGCAGCACGAAATAGCCGAGATCGGCGTCCTCTTCCTGCTTGTCCGGGTTGCCGCCCATGCCGAGCACGGCCAGGCATTGCAGCTGCGTATCGACCGAGCCCAGGTCTTCCCCCTCGCTGCGCGCGATGTCGCACACCGAGCGGAAGATCAGCGTCGTCGTCACCGGCAGCTCGACCGGCAGCGCGAGAAAGCCGAACGCACCGCCCGCCGCGCCGGTCGTTGCAACCGCGAGCTTGTGCAGCAGGTTGCTCGGCTTGTCGGGTTCGGCGTCCGGCCCGGGCGGCTTGCCGAGCGTGCGCAGCGCGATGTTCAGGCACTTGCGCAGCGCGAGTTGCGTCGCGTCGTTGATCTTGCCGGTCGCGAAATCCGGCAGCCGGGCGATCATTTTCTCGACCGGCGCGCCGAGCATGCCCGTCAGCTTCATCGTCAGCGACGGGCTTTCCAGCACCTGCTTTGCGCGCCACAGCGCATCCCGGTCCTCCTGAGACAGCGTGGTCGCGGGGGTGATTGAAATCGGTTCCATCTTTCTCCTTGGCGGTCTGAGCCGGTTTGACCGTCACCGGCCTAGATTACTCCGGCGTGCTAGAATTTTGAGATTGTTTGACTCGTCAAAAGTTGCGCCAACAAAAAATGGCCGTCCATACTGCCGCCCACCATTCGAGCGGGCAAGTCCTGCCGTTCCGCGAATCGCTGCTGGCGATGATCGGGATCTCATTTGTCACCATGCTGGTCGCGCTCGACCAGACCGTCGTCGGCACCGCGTTGCCGACCATCGTTGCCGAGCTTCGCGGTTTCGACCTGTACGCATGGGTCGCGACCTCGTACCTGCTCAGTTCCGTGATCACGGTGCCGATCTTCGGCCGGCTCGGCGACTATTACGGCCGCAAGCCGTTCGTCATCGTGTCGATCGTCGTGTTCACCGGCGCGTCCGTGCTGTGCGGGATGGCGAACGACATGCTGATGCTCGTGCTCGCGCGCGGGCTGCAGGGGATCGGCGGCGGGATGCTGGTCGGCACCGCGTTCGCGTGCATTCCCGACCTGTTCCCCGATTCCGTCGTGCGCCTGCGCTGGCAGGTGCTGATGAGCTCCGCGTTCGGTATCGCGAACGCGGTCGGCCCGTCGCTCGGCGGCGTGCTGACCCAGTCGTTCGGCTGGCGCTCGGTGTTCTACGTGAATTTGCCGGTCGGCTTGCTGTCGCTGCTGTTCGTGTGGCGCTACCTGCCGCACCTGCGCCATATCGAGCACGATCGCAAGATGCGGCTCGACTGGCCGGGCGCGCTGCTGATCGCGCTGTCGCTCGGCGCGCTGCAGCTGTTCGTCGAATGGCTGCCGAAGTACGGCGTCGCGAGCTGGGCGTCGCTGCTGCTCGTCGTCGCGGTCGCGGCCGGTTTCGGCCTGTGGCATTGGGAGAAACGTTGCGCGCAGCCGATCTTGCCGTTCGACATGTTCGGCAACCGCGCGCTGTCGGCGCTCTTCGTGCTGGCGATCCTCGCCGGCTTCTCGATGTTCTCGCTGCTGTTCTACGCGCCGCTGCTGTTCCAGGGCGGGTTCGGGATGTCGCCGAAGGAGGCAGGGCTCGTGATCACGCCGCTCGTCGTGTTCATCACGATCGGCAGCATCATGAACGGCCGGGTCGTCACGCGCATCCGCAATCCGAACGCGATGCTGCACGTCGGTTTCGTGCTGTTCGCGATTACCTGCGCGGGCATCGTCGTGTCGACCCACACGACGCCGAGGTGGGTGCTGATGGCGCTGATGGTCGCGGGCGGCATCGGGCTCGGCTTCGTGCTGCCGAACCTCACCGTGTTCGCGCAGCAGACGGCCGGCCGCGAGCACCTCGGCATCGCGACCGCGCTGCTGCAGTCGCTGCGGATGGTCGGCGGGATGATCGGCACCGCGCTCACCGGCACGCTCGTCAACCAGATGTATTCGGGCGGCGTGCGCGATGCGCTGTCGGCCGACCACGCGATGCAGTGGCATGCGCAGCTCGCCGATCCGCAGATCCTGATCGATCGCGCCGCGCAGGGCGGTCTGGTCGCGGAGCTGACGCGCGCCGGGCATAATGGCGCGCTGCTGCTGGAAGCGGCCCGCGAATCGCTCGTCGGCGCGATTCACCTGGGCGTCGCCATGGCGGCGGTCGTCGCCGTGGTGTCGGTGTGGCAGTGCCGCCGCGTGCCGCCGATCGCGCTGCGGCACAAGATCGAACCGCATGTCGCGGCCGACTGAACGATTGAACGAACAGAACTGAGCGCATGGAAGAACAGGACCGCGTCGCGATCTTGCAGCAATTCGGACGCACGTATCGCGCGTTCATGACCGCGTTCGAGGCGCAGGTCGGGCAGCCGATGCCGCGCTGGCGGATCATGGTCGCATTGCACACGATGGGCGGGCATTCGTCGCAGAAGAAGCTCGTCGAAGTGCTGCGCGTCGATCCGGGCGCGCTCACGCGCCAGTTGAAGTCGCTCGACGCGCTCGGCTGGATCCAGCGTGAATCCGACGCGCGCGACAACCGCGTGACCAACGTGACGCTGACGGACGACGGCCGCGCCGCGTTCGACGCGTGCCTGCCGCGCCGCAAGGCGTTTCTCGATCAGACGATGGCGCAATTGCCGGACGACGTGCTGAATGCGCTGTCGGGTGCGCTGGCGATGCTGGAGTCGCGGATCGCGGACGTCGGCTCGACGCCGGCCGCACGCTGAAGCGCGGGGCAGGGCGGCGCGAACACGCCGCCGGCCCGGCCCTTCATCTCATCTCAATTCACTTCAGGTTCAAAGCTCGATGCGCGTGCCCAGCAGCACGAGAAACTGCGCCAGCCACGCCGGATGCGCGGGCCACGCGGGCGCGGTGACGAACGGCGCGTCGGTCACGGCCGCGTCGACCGGGATGTCCGCGTATTCGCCGCCCGCGAGCTTCACCTCGGGCGCGCAGGCCGGGTAGGCCGAGATGCGCTTGCCGCGGATCACGTCGGCGGCCGCGAGCAGTTGCGCCGCGTGGCAGATCGCGGCGATCGGCTTGCCGGCTTCGGCGAACTCGCGCACGAGCGAGATCACCTTCGGATCGAGTCGCAGGTATTCGGGGGCGCGGCCGCCCGCGATCGCGAGCGCGTCGTAGCGCGATGCGTCGACGTCGTCGAATGCCGCGTTCAGCGTGAACTGGTGGCCGGGCTTCTCGGTGTAGGTCTGGTCGCCCTCGAAATCGTGGATCGCGGTCTTGATCTTGTCGCCCGCGCGCTTGCCAGGGCAGACTGCATCGACGTGATGGCCGACGGCCTGCAGCGCCTGGAACGGCACCATCGTTTCGTAGTCTTCGGCGAAATCGCCGGTCAGGAACAGGATCTTCTTCGCGGCCATGGCTTTCTCCAGTGGAGCTGCGTTGAGGGCCCGCGCGACAGGCAAGTGCAACGCCCGCCTGGAGCCCCGAGGACGAAACGCAGTGTACTCCGGCCGCTTGAAGCGCGCGTGACGGCCGCCCCGCGCGAGCGGCGGGGCGGTTGTGCACGATGTGTGCGACGGGCGTCAGAAGAAGGTTTCGACGACTTCCGTCACGCTGAACTGCGGGTCGAGCACGAGCACCTGGCGCCACTTGTCGAACGTCAGGCACGGGTGCGAGATGTCGAACGCGACCATGTCGCCGACTTTCACGTCCGCGCCCGGCGGGATCTGCAGGTACGCATGCTGGTCCATCATCCCGGTGACGGCCCACCCTTCGGCGGCGGCGACGTCGCGCGGCGCGGTGTCGCGGCCCGGGCGGAAGTGACGCGCCGGCTCCGGCAGCCCCGCGTCGAATGCCGCGTCGCGCTTGCCGAGCGCGACGATCGCGCGATCGGCCTCCGGCACCGATTGCACGTAGGCCCACAGCTGCAGCGCGGGCAGCAGCCCTTCGCCCATCGTGCGTGCGATCGGGTTGCGCGCGAACACGTCGGTCTGCGCCTTCTTGTAGATGCCGACATCGTGCGTCAGGTAGCAGCCCGGACGCAGCACGACTTCCGCGAAGCCGGCGTTGGACGCCTTCGCGAATTCCTCCGCGACCACGTCGTACCACGCCGAACCGGCGCCCGACAGGATCGCCGGCGTACGCGCGAAGCGGCCAGCCTCGGCCAGCTCGCGCGTGAGCGCGACCGCTTCCTGCAGGAACGTGCGGATTTCGCCTTCTTCCTTCAGCACGCCTTCGTAGAGTTCGATACCGGCCAGCTTCAGCGTGTCCGGATAGCGCGCGATCGCGGCGAGCACGGCCTCGCGTTGCGCGGCATCGCGCACGCCCGCGCGGCCGCCCGGCACGCCGAGTTCGAGCAGCACGTTCAGCGGCTTCTTCAGTGCGCCGAAGAAGCGGCCGAGCTGGTCGACGCTCTCCGCCGAATCGACGAGACAGAAGAATTCGAAGTCGGGATCGGACAGCAGCCCGGCGATGATCGTCATGTTCTGGCGGCCGACCAGCTGGTTCGCGAGCAGCACGCGGCGCACGCCGCCGTGATACGCGGCCTGCGTCTGGTGCGCGGTCGCGAGCGTGATGCCCCACGCGCCGGCGTCGAGCTGGCGGCGGAACAGTTGCGGCGCCATCGTCGTCTTGCCGTGCGGCGCAAACTTGACGCCGTACTTCTGCACGAATGCCTGCATCCAGTTCAGGTTGTGTTCGATGCGATCTTCGTAAAGCACGGCGGCCGGCAGGCTGACGTCTTCCGCAAGCAGGTTCCACTCGAGGCGGCCTGCTTCGCCGAGCGGCACGCTCGCGCTCGGCAGATTGCCGAGGCCCTTGCCGAACGGATCGATCGTCGCTTCCTGATAGTTTGTAACTTTCATGTCATCCCGCTCCATCATCACTATGCATTGCACTGAAGTTGACACGCCGATGGTACAGAAAGTAGCATCGGCGCGGTGATGTTATTTAGTAACATCGAGCTTCAAACTCTTTTCCTCAGATGAACACGCCCGCCACTCCGTCCGTCCCGCTCGCGGCCGAGCTTCACCCGGCTCCGGCCGCTCCGCCGGTCCTCGACATCGTCGCGCGGATCGCCGAATGCGCGCCCGAGCTGCGCGAAGCCGAGCGCAAGGTCGCCGCGTTCGTCCTCGCCGACCTGGCGCGCGCCGCGCATGCCAGCATCGGTGCGCTGGCACGCGACGCCGAGGTCAGCGTCGCGACGGTCACGCGTTTCGCGAAAGCGGTCGGCTGCCGCGACGTGCGCGAACTGAAGGTGCTCGTTGCGCAGGCGGCGGCCGTGGGCCAGCGCTTTCTGGTGCCGTCCGACGATGCGCCGGCCGACGACGCGAGCCCCGCGTCGATGGTCTACGACGAGATCCGCGTCGCGCTCGCGCACAACCATCAATTGCTGCGCAATACGTCGTTCGAGGCAGCGGCCGACCTGCTCGCCGGCGCGAAGATGACCTACGTGTACGGGCAGGGCGGCGGCTCGACCGCGCTCGCCGACGAGCTGCGCTTCCGGCTCGTGCGCTTCGGCCGGCCGGTCGCGAGCTACCAGGACAGCGTGCTGCAGCGGATGGTGGCCGCGACGCTGTCACGCGACACCGTCGTCGTCGCGCTGTCGGTGAGCGGCCGCGTGCCCGAGCTGCTCGAGAGCTGCCGGCTCGCGAAGCGCTACGGCGCGAAGCTGATCGCGATCACCGCGCCGGCTTCGCCGCTCGCGAAGCTGGCCGACCACCTGATTCCGGTCGTCGCGTTCGAAACCGATTTCATTTACAAGCCGTCGACATCGCGCTACGCGATGATGATGGCGATCGACGTGCTCGTCACCGGAGTCGCATTGCGGCTCGGCGATGCGGGCCGAGAATCGCTGCGTCGCATCAAGCACGCGCTCGATGCGCACCGCGGCGGCGGAGACCGTCAACCGGTAGGAGACTGACCATGCATTCGCATCCCGAAGCCGCCGATACGCTGATCGTCGGCGCGCAGCTTTACGACGGTACCGGTGCGCCGCCCGTCATGCGCGACATCGCGATCCGCAACGGCCTGATCGCGGCGATCGGCAACCTGTCGAACTGGCTTGCCGAAAACGTCGTCGATGCGAACGGCCGCGCGCTCGCGCCGGGCTTCGTCGACGTGCACACGCACGACGACACGCACGTGATCCGCGCACCGGAGATGATCCCGAAGATATCGCAGGGCGTGACGACCGTGATCGTCGGCAACTGCGGGATCAGCGCGTCGCCGGTGACGCTCGCGGGCGATCCGCCCGATCCGATGAACCTGCTCGGCGAGCGCGGTGCATTCCAGTACCCGACTTTCGCCGACTACGTCGTGGCCGTGAACGGCGCGCGTCCGGCCGTGAACGTCGCGGCGCTCGTCGGCCACACGGCGCTGCGCAACAACCAGATGGACCGCCTCGACCGCGCGGCGACCGACGGCGAGATCGCCGGCATGCGCGCGCAGCTCGAGGAGGCGCTCGCGAACGGCGCGCTCGGCCTGTCGTCGGGGCTCGCGTACGGCTCCGCGTTCGCGGCGCCCACCGAAGAGGTGATGGCGCTCGCCGAGCCGCTCGCGAATGCGGGCGCGCTGTACACCACGCACATGCGCACCGAGTTCGACGCGATCCTCGACGCGATGGAAGAGGCGTACCAGGTCGGCCGCCATGCGCGGGTGCCGGTCGTGATCTCGCACCTGAAGTGCGCGGGCCCGTCGAACTGGGGGCGCAGCACCGAAGTTCTCGCGTCGCTCGAAGGCGCGCGCCGCTACCAGCCGGTCGGCTGCGACTGCTATCCGTACAGCCGCAGCTCGTCGACGCTCGACCTGAAGCAGGTGACGGGCGACATCGACATCACGATCACGTGGTCGGAGCCGCACCCGGAAGTGGCGGGCAAGCTGCTGAAGGCGATCGCGGCCGAGTGGGGCGTGACCGAGCAGGAAGCCGCGCAGCGCATCCGCCCGGCGGGCGCCGTGTACCACAACATGTCCGAGGACGACGTGCGCCGGATCCTGTCGCACCCGGCGACGATGGTCGGCTCCGACGGCCTGCCGAACGATCCGCTGCCGCACCCGCGGCTGTGGGGCGCGTTCCCGCGCGTGCTCGGCCACTACGTGCGCGAAACGAACCTGCTGCCGCTCGAGGAGGCGATCCGCAAGATGACGTCGCTGTCCGCGCGCCGCTACGGGATCGCACGGCGCGGCGAGGTGCAGGTGGGCTACCACGCGGATCTCGTGCTGTTCGACCCGGCGAGCGTGATCGACGCCGCGACGTTCGAGAAGCCGCAGCAGCCCGCGCACGGGATCGATGCGGTGTGGGTGAACGGCGTGCTCACGTATGAAAACGGCCAGCCGACCGGCGAGCGCGCCGGCGGCTTCGTCGCCCGCGGCGAGCGCGTGCCGGCGAGTGCCGACGCTGCGTTCTGAACGCGGTGGTTGTTCCGATCTGCCGCGCGCGCCGTCGTCGGTGCGCGCATCCGTAACCGAAACAAGGAGTGAAACGATGAAGCGATATGGCGTAGGCGAAGCGAAGGGCACGGGCGGCCAGGTGATGCCGTTCGCACGGGCGGTCGAGGCCGACGGCTGGCTGTACGTGTCGGGCCAGACGCCGATGGTGAACGGCGAGGTCGTCGAAGGCGGCATCGTCACGCAGTCGAAGCAGACGATCGAGAACGTGATCGCGATCCTGAAGGAAGCCGGCTACGGCCTCGAGCACGTCGTGCGCTGCGGCGTGTGGCTCGACGACGCGCGCGATTTCGCGTCGTTCAACAAGGTGTTCGTTTCGTACTTCGGCGAGCATCCGCCGGCACGCGCGTGCGTGCAGTCGAGCATGGTCATCGACTGCAAGGTCGAGGTCGACTGCATCGCGTACAAGGCGCCGGCGAAGTAACGCCGCCACGGCAAGCCGCTACGCAACGGGCCCGGCGCATTCACGTGCGTCGGGCCCGTTTTGTCATGTGCGGGCACCGGTCGATCGGCGGGCGGCACTCCCGCGACTGTAGCCGCAACCGCCGCAACGCATTCCGCCCGTTCATGTAATGTGCCGCATGACCCTAAGGAGAGGACATGCATGGAATGGCCCGCACTGGTGCCGGAGCTGATCTGCTCGGACCTTGCCGGAAGCATTCGCTTCTATCGCGACGTGCTCGGATTCTGGATTCGCTTCGAGCGTCCGGAAGACGGGTTCGCCTACCTTGAAATCGGGCGGGCCCAGCTGATGCTCGAGCAGTACAGTCCGGAGAGCTGGCTGACCGGTCCGCTGGAGCCGCCGTTCGGGCGCGGGATCAATTTTCAGATCGAGGTCGACGCGCTCGATCCCATCCTCGACAGGATTCGCGCCGCGGGCGTGGTGCCGTTCGTCGAGCCGCGCACGTCCTGGTATCGGGAGGACGATATCGAGCATGGCCAGGTCGAGATGCTGGTGCAGGATCCCGACGGCTACCTGTTGCGCCTGGTGGAGATCCTCCCGGAGCGGCCGGTGAGCGGGTGACTGCAGGCTGTCCGCGCTTCTCCACGCAATGAAAAACAGCCCGGCCGGTTGAACTCGGCCGGGCTGTTTCGTTTGGGGGTTGCCGTCGCGTGTTGCGGACCGTGACCTGCGGCGGCCGCCCGCCGCCGTCACTGCCGCGCATTACGCGCGTTGTCCGGCATCGGCTGGTTGTAATTCGTGCGGAACGGGTTGATGTCGAGCCCGCCGCGGCGCGTATAGCGCGCATACACCGCGAGCTTCACCGGTTTGCACGCATGCAGGATGTCGAGGAAGATCCGCTCGACGCACTGCTCGTGAAAGCCCGTGTGGTTGCGGAACGAGATGATGTAGCGCAGCAGGCCCGCGTGATCGATCTGCGGCCCGACGTAGTGGATCTGCACGCTGCCCCAGTCGGGCTGGCCGGTGACCGGGCAGTTCGAGCGCAGCAGGTCGGACACGAGCGTTTCCTCGACCGGCGCTTCGTCTTCAGCGGCCGACAGCAGCGACGGATCGGGTTCGTACACGTCGGTGTCGAGGTCGAGCCGATCGAGCGACAGCCCGTCGAGCTCGTCCATCTCGAGCTTGCCGAAATCGTGCGGCGACACGAGCTGCACGGAGACGGTCGCGCCGCACGCGGCCGACACGTCGCGCTTCAGCGCGTCTCGCACCGCGTCGATCGAATCGAACTTCGTCTGCGCGAACGAGCCGAGATACAGCTTGAACGACTTCGATTCGACGATGTTCGGCGATTCGGCCGGCACGTAGAACGTTGCAACGGCGATCTGCGGCTTGCCGCGCGCGTTGAGCCACGACAGTTCGTAGGCGTTCCAGATGTCGGTGCCGAAGAACGGCAGCGCCGACGTGATGCCGAGCTGTTCGCGCGCGCCGGCGCGCGGGATCGGGAACAGCAGCGACGCGTCGTACTGGGCGGCGTAGACGATGGCCTTGCCGAGCGGGGAATGTTCGGGATTCATGCGTGACGCCTTTACGACAGGAAGAGGCGGTAAGCCGGGTTGGCGCTCTCCTCGACATACGGATACCCGAGTGCCGCCAGGAAGCGTTCGAATTCGGCGCGATCGGCCGGCGGCACCTGCAGCCCGACGAGGATCGAGCTGTAGTCCGCGCCCTGGTTACGGTAGTGGAACAGGCTGATGTTCCAGTCCGGCGCCATCGACGAC
>NZ_PTXM01000043.1:0-38745 GCF_004343765.1 Burkholderia sp. SRS-25 | reverse complement strand
GCGGCTCGTGGGCGTGGGGGGTGTGGCGGTTGGGGTCGCGGTCGCTGGGTGGGGGGGGGTGGGGGGGGGGGGCGCGCCCCGGGGCGGGGGGCGGGGGCGGGGGCGTGCAGATTCCGCGGGTGGGCGACGAGGTGGTGGTCGATTTTCTTAATGGCGACCCTGATGAACCGATCGTCACCGGACGTGTTTTCAACGGCGAGAAGATGCCGCCGTGGGGGCTGCCGGGCAGTGCGACGCAGAGCGGGCTGTTGTCGCGGTCGTCGCCGGGTGGGACGACCGACCACGCCAATGCGTTCCGGTTCGAGGACAAGAAGGGCGCCGAGCAACTGTGGATGCATGCCGAGCGGAATTTCGATGCGGAGACGGAGCTCGATCATTCGCTGTCCGTCGGGAACAACCATACGCATACGGTCGGGAACGACGAAACGATGCAGGTGAAGAACAACCGGCAACGGAGTGTGGGGCAGAACGAGACAGTCAATATCGGGCAGAACCGGGTCGCGCAGATCGGGGCGAACGAGACTCATGGGGTGACGGGGAATCGCAGCGTGTCAGTCGATGGCAACAGTTCGCATACCGTGACCAAGGGGAATCACAACCTGGCGGTGATCGCCGGCACGCACGACGTCTTCGTCGAGGGGAACAGCACGCATGTCGTCGGTACCGGGTCGTATGCGACGAAGGTCAATACAGGAAGCCATTCCGTCGACGTGGCCCAAGTCGCTTCATTGGCGGCCGGGAAGTATATCGACATGGGTGCCGGTCAGAGCGGCGTGTCGATCAACAAGGAGAACGTCGGGGTTTCGGTTATCGGTGAAGGCAGCGAGATCGGCGTTGGGGTGACGGGATATGGCGGTGGCGTCGCCATAGCCGGATACAACAAGGGCGTAGGCATCGTCGGCTATGTTGAAGGTGTCTCGATCTATGGTGAGAACGACCTCAATCTCGCTGGAAAAACCACTGCGAATCTTCAAGCCCCGACCGTGAACATCAATAACGGACAGGGCAGTTGCGTCGTCAATATCGATGCGACGAAGATCGTTCTGGCAACCGGCGGTGGCTCGATCACGCTCGACGGATCGGGCGTGACGATCCAGGGGACGATTGCCCACATCAATTGATTTCGACGGGTGCCTGCCGGTCACGCAATTGCATTCGAAGCATAGGAGACATTTGATGGGAAACGAATCGGATCAGATGACGGTCGACGAAGCGCTCGAAGCGGAAACGGTCGAGGCGTTGCGTCGGTTGTTCGCCAACGATGCGACGCTGGATCGCACGCCGCCTGCCGACAGTCGCGAATCGTCGACGGTGATCGGCGAAGTAACCGATACGCACCATCCCGACGCGATGGGGCTCATTCGCGTGAAGTGGACGTTGCCGGACGACGCCACACACGAACGCTGGCTCGATTGTGTCGACGGCGTGAAGCCCCGCATCGGCGATCGCGTGTTGCTGCAATCGCCGGCGAACTGGCCCGAGTACCTGATCGCCGGGCTGTTGACGCGAAAAGGGCACGGTGAACCCGTCGAACCGACGGTCGAACCTGCGATGGCACTTTCGCTTGAAACCGACAAGTGCGTGCAGATCGCGGATGCGTCGGGCTGCCCGTTGCTGCAGGTGCGGGCATCGCCTGACGGGCCTGTCGTGACGTTGCTGAACCGGAACGTCAATATCGAGGTTTCCGGCAAGCTGCGGCTGAGCGCGCAAACGCTCGAACTGGAGGGCGGGCGAGGCGGTGTCGATATCCGGACCGAAGCGGACACCGTCGTGCGCAGCCGGTACGTTCGCCTGAACTGAGAAGGCGGCCCGACGTCATGCATCGTGAATTCTCCGCCATCGAATCGTCGCTCGAAGCGTTCATCGATCAGCCCGATGACCCCACGCTGTTGATCGAGGCAACCGACAACGACCTCGTGCCGGTTCTCAAGATGATGCAGTCGCTCGACGAGCGACTCGGCGATGCGGTTTTCCTGAATTTTCCGTTTCCTTGCGACTCTGCCGACGCGTATCTGCAGACATGCATGGAAGCACTTGCACGTCAGATCGACGAAGCGAGCAGCGCACGTATCGAACGTGGCGAATCAGGCTGGCCACCGTTGCCGCTGACCTGCACCGACCCGAGGCGCGCGCCGACGGCACGGTTCCGCGATGCCGTCATGCACGTTCGCACGCTGATGGCGGAAGGCACCAAGGTCGTATGGGCATGGTTGCCGTCGCCGATGGGCGATTTCGGCGGCTTTGCGAAGCTGGTGCTGCAATGCCTGGCGCTGAACGGCTTTGAAGAATGGATGGAAGGACATCGGTTCTGCATCCGCGACGACCGGAAGCACCCGTGCCTGATTCCGCTCGCGCGCGAGAAGAAGGCCGAGCACGTGCTGATCTTGCCGGTAGATTTCTCGTCTGAAAAAGCGACCCGCCACCTGGTCGACATCGCAAACGATGCGGTGTATCCGATCGAGCAGCGCATGGGGGCCTTGCTGCAGATTGCCGGGATCGATCTTGCGCATGGCAGATTGCCCGAAGCGCAGCGCAAGTACTACGCGCTCTTTTCCTTCCACGCTGAGCGCAAGGATGCGACGGGCTGCGCAGTGGCATTGCACGGCCTCGGCGATGTGGCGTTGCGCCACGGGTCGCCGCGCGATGCGAAGGACTGGTATGTGCGCGCGCTGCCGGCTGCGCTCGATGGCCGGAACCTGCTGGTCGTGCTGAATGCGCTGATGGCAACGGGTAGCTGTTGCAACACGCTCGGCGAGCATGCGAAGGCGGCGACTTATTTCGATCTCGCGAGCGGTGCCGCCGGCAGGCTGATGCTCGTGCACACGAAGATCGAGGCGATGGAGAAGGGCGGTGTCGCGCTGCTGGCATGTGGCCAGGCGGCGGAAGCCGCGAAAAGCTGGATTGCCGCGAAGGGATTGTGCGAAAGGTTCGCCTGCGAACGACAGCGCATTTCCCTCCTCGATCGACTCGTTTCGCTCTATGGGAACGCCGGCCTGAAAACCGAGGCGAGGGCGTATGAACTGGAGAAGGATCCGCTTTACATGACTCGCCTCCGTGGAATGGTCGCGCCGACGGTACACGATGCGATGGCCGGGTACGAACGGGCTCGCCAATGAGTGAATTTGAAACCCGGCTGACGCGCGCATCGGCGCCTGCGGAGAGCCATTCAACGCCGTCGGAGTCGAAGGTCGACACCGCATGCGACTCACTGCTCGGCACGGTCAAGTCGACGTTCGATCCGTTCAAGGAGACCTTCTCGTCGGAAGGCGGCACGCTTCACCACGTCAGCGAAGCCGTGAACTCGCTCGCGTCGTTGCAGGGCATGCCGTCGCAGTTACTCAACACCGGCATTGCGCAGATCCCGCTGCTCGACAAGATGCCGGGGATGCCGGCGGCCACCATCGGTGTTCCGCATCTCGGTACGCCGCATGCGCATAGTCATCCGCCGAGCAGCGGCTTTCCGTTGCCGAGCGTCGGGGCAACCATGGGCAGTGGATGTTTGAGCGTGCTGATCGGGGGTATTCCTGCGGCACGCGTGCTGGATATCGGTATTGCACCGACGTGCGGCGGGATAACGCCGTACTTCGACATTCAGACTGGCTCGAGTAATACGTTCATCGGCGGGATGCGTGCTGCGCGCATGGGAATCGACATGACGCGGCATTGCAATCCGATGGGGCATGTCGGGCACTCGGGTGGCGAAGCGGCGAGCGCTGCGGAGAAAGGCGGGGAGGTGGCGAGCGAGGCTGCTCAGGTGTCTGGTCGGGCAAAAGCCTTGGGGAGGGCCGGGAAGGCGTGGCGGGCGGGTAATGCGGCGGTCGGGCCGGCGTCAGGGGCGGCGACTGCTGCCGATGACGCCTCACAAGGGGAGATTGCGGCGGCCGCGATGATGGCCGCGCAGACGGCTGCTGATCTCGCGTTCATGATGCTCAGCAATCTAATGGGAAAGGATCCGGGGATCGAGCCGAGTATGGGCACGCTGCTCGCCGGCGATCCAACAGTGCTGATCGGCGGGTTTCCGCTACCGGACTCGCAGATGATGTGGCACGGCGCCAAGCACGGGATCGCGAAGAAAGTCAAAACTCGGGTGGCAACCCGACAAAAGGCGGCTGCGCCGTGCCGGAACGGGCATCCTGTTGACGTCGTTAGAGGCACGGCGGAGAACGAGTTCGTCGACTTTCATGAGTCCACCCACCCCGGATTCAGCTGGGGGCGTTTCTACTGCAGTGCTTGGCGCGACCAGGACGGCGCAATTGGCTACGGCTTCCGTCATAACTTTCAACACGAGTTGCGCCTATTTCGCACGCGGGCCGTCTATGTAGATTCACTGAATAGGGAATATCAGTTTCCGAGAAACCAAGGTGGACACTACTCTGGCGCGTTTGGAGGCTACAGGCTGACGCAGCGGGATGACCGCAGATTCACGATATGGCATGAAACGGCCGGTATCTTCGACTTCGAACGCCATCAAGCAACAGGCTCGCTAGTTCGACTGGTCGGCCATGCCAAGGGCAGTGTGAGGAGCGAATTCCGATATGACGTAACGGGTGTATTGAGCAGCATTTCACTAGCCAATGAAGACGGGCAGGCATGGCGTCTACTTCGTTTCGTGTACGACAATCAAGGCCACATCGTACAGGTCATGATGACAGGTACCGATGGCATCCGTCGATGCATCGCACGGTATGCATACGATTCCCATGGATGCCTGTCTGCGTCTACGGATCCGCTTGATGCGGTGATGTCTTACGAGTATGACAACCGGCGAAGGATGGTTCGCGAAACAGATCGCAACGGCTTTTCCTTTATCTACCGATACGATGCTGAAGATCGCTGTGTCGAGACGGCAGCTCAAGACGGCTTATGGCGCGTCACCTTCGATTATCAACCAGGGCGTACCGTTGCCACGCACGCGGACGGTGGAATCTGGACGTTTCAGTACGACAATTCGCAAACGGTAATCCGTATCCTGGATCCCTATAGTCACGCGGTGGATCGAGTGACTGGTGCAGACGGACGCATTCTGATCGAGGTCGATGCCGTTGGTCGCGAACTAAGATGGGTCTACGACAATCTTGGTCGCTGTATAGGCCGCATCGATCGCTGGGGTAACTGCTGGCCCCCCAGTTCGCAGGTACCGGTGAGGCAGAGTCCCAAAGAGCACATGCTACCTGCCACATCGCTCGATCAGCAGTGGGGGGCAGTTGAACCTCACCGGCTGCCTGCGACGTTGCTCTTGCCGGTCAGCATCGAACGGTATGCCACGTTACTGTTCAGCGCGACAGCATCCAATCCGATGCGCTCCCGTGAGGAGCACGACGCTGCCGGGCGAATGGTGATTCGCGAGAGGGCGACAGGAGGCACAGACCATCTGGAGCGCGATGCCGTCGGCAACGTCGTTCGGAAGCGCGATCAGGGCGGCAGCGAATATCGCTACAACATAACGTCATGGAATCTGTACGAAAGCGCCACTGATCCGCTCGGCCATATCACCCGGTACCGCTATTCGAACAAGGCCAATATTTCAGCGGTCATTGACCCCGCCGGCAACGAAAGCCGATATGAACATGATTTACGAGGACGACTCGTTCGCGTTACGCGTCATCACGACATACGCGAAACCTACAAATACGACGGCGGAGATCGGCTCGTTGAGAAGTGCGATGCAACTGGCGAGTGGCTGTTACGCTTCGAGTTCGGCGAAAACGGATTACCGAGCAAACGGCTGTTGAGAAGCGGAGAAACGCATTACTACCAACACGATACCCAGGGAAATTTTACAAACGCATCCACTGATCGATTCGAGGTCACCCTGAAGTGGGACGCGTTCGGTCGAATTGTTTCCGACAAACGCGACGGGTTCGGCGTCGAGCATCAGTACGAGAAAACGAAGCGCTTGAGTACCGTCTGGTTTGAACGCTTTTCCGTCTCCTACGAGTCGGATGGTGCTGGCGAAACCGTGATTCGAACTCAGACAGGCAGCACGCACCGGATCACCCGTTCATCTGATTTCCATGTGCTCGTGCAGTTAGGAAATGGTACAAATGTTCTGCGTCGTTTCGACACCAATGGCAAGTGTGAAGGCCGTATGGTGTGGCGTGGCAAGGCTCATGCGGCCATGGAAGCGACACATTACGCATACAGTCCGACCGGCGAGTTACTCACCGTCACAAGCACGTCGGGAGACGTGATTGAATACCAGTACGATGCGGCACATCGACTCATTCGCGAGGAGCGAGCGGGGTGGCCGGCACGACGGTTCGCCTACGATCAGGCGGGAAATCTGATCTCGACACCGGAATACGAATCGATCCGTTATAACGAGGGGAACCGTCTGGCTGCTGCGTCGGCAACACGATTTCACTACAACAACCGAAATCACCTTTCGGGGCAAGTCGATGAAAGCGGCACTCACACAATCTACTCATACAACAGCATGGATTTGCTGACACGTGTCGAGTGGAGCAACCGAGCTGACACGTGGACAGCAGACTATGACGGACTTTGCAGGCGAATCTATCAAGATTGCGGAGAGGTTTGTACGTTTTACTATTGGGACAATGATCGTCTGGCGGCGGAAATTCAACCCGATGGGCCTGTGCGCCTCTATATTTATGGAGATGATTCTGCGATTTTGCCGTTCATGTTCATCGACTATGAGTCGATTGATTCAAATCCAGAAGAAGGAACCGAGTATTTCGTGATTGCAAATCAGGTAGGTATGCCTGAATGGATAGAGAGCGACAACGGCGAGGTCGTGTGGTACGCGCAAAGCATCGATCCATATGGCCAGATCGAAGTACGGCCCGGCAATACGATCACCTACGACTTGAGGTTTGCTGGCCACCAATACGATCAGGCGACGGGACTGCATTACAACCGGTTCCGCACCTACAGTCCCGTCTTGCGGCGGTACCTGCAATCCGACCCGATCGGTCAATCGGGTGGTGTGAATGTCTACGCCTATAGTGCAAACCCTCTTGTCCAGGTCGATGTGCTTGGATTGTCATGCGATCCGCCTGCTGGCAAGGCTGCCGAAGGCCCAGAAGGGCACCACGTCGAAGATGAACCGGTTATCGTTGAAAAAGACGAACACGGCCAATATATATCAACTGGAAAATTGTTTCCCCGATACCCGATACGTCCGGGTGCATTTTTCCCGAAAGATCTCATCAACGTCCCCCAAAGTGAGCGCCCCGAATTTGACAAGGCACGCAAAGAAGCAGACAAGATGAGCGTAGACCTTTACGATGCCCTCGGCGAATATGACAAAAGAAACGTGACGTTACTGCCGTTTATTTTCAGAAAGAAAGACGGCTCATACCATATTGGCATTGCTGCGAGCCAGGAATGGCCAGAATTACAAAAAGGACTAGATCAAAGTGTTTTCAGCAAATTGGAAAACATCTCCAAGGGGCATGTTATCGTCACCGATACGGAGAATATTCCTGCTCCTGAGTCCTTTTACCGAGTCGTCAACTACAAGGACCCAGAGACCACCGACCACCACGCGGAGCAACGAGCGCTGCGTTGGGCGGACGCACAACAGGACATCGCAGGATGTGCCTATTTCGCACCGACGCTGCCTGTGTGTGAGGGGTGCCTGCAAGCCATCTATAAACGCATTCCCCCCGGCAAGGAAAAATTTGACCCTGATCATCCCAGCACTCCCGCCATTTCGGTGAAAGGACAAAAGAGCGTTTTTCATAAAGACGATCCGCATCCCAGCAAGATAAAAATAAATGAACTCAGCAAGAACAAGAAAAATGCCTTGCCACGGGGGATCATCGACGATAACGCCAAGGAAGAGGCCATCAATGATCTCTTTGCAGGAACTCTCGACAGCAACGGAATACCGGACAAGTCGAAGGTGCTTGCCGGGCTAGGGAATGTCGCAAAGAAGTGGGATCTCCGAAAGCCCGCACTGAAAGGCTGGGCTCAACGGGAGGGAGCCGCCCTCGAGGCTCTCGCGGGACGAACAGATGAAGAAAAACAGAAGAAAAAAATGCCGGACGACAGCACACTTAAAGCGGCCGCAAAGAAATGGGAGGTAAAGGAGGAACAACTGAAGACCGTCGTTAGAAAATTTCTGAAAAAAACAACATGACGATGCAAGTCTGTCGTGGTGATCGCATGAGTCCGTATCGGATGAACCAATCGAGTCGGTGCGGTCGTCAAAAGATCACAGAAGCGCTTCGAAGGATAGACGCCCCAGGGAAGGATCATTTACATTTCTCAATTTGACATAACGTGAATTATCAACATACCTGACGTAGACCACAAGTTCAGATGTCGCGTTTCCGCTAAATAAAAATTTCGCGTCGGGCGGCCCGGCCTTCATGCCGATTGGAGTCTCGACTCAGTGTGTTATCGGTTGCCCCAGCGGTTGGAAGCCATGCGTAACAGCGCTGCATTGGCTGCACGCAGATCGAACAGTTCCGCATCGAAACCGGGGCCGATCCAGTTTCGGTAACGCGCTGCCTGTTCACTGTCCGGATCGCGGGATAACGTATCCAGGAACGCCTCATAGCCCCTTGGGCCGCCCACGTCCTCCGGCGGGCAAGCACGAGCGCCGTCAATGACTTGGGCTTCTCCCCACGGTTCGCTCTCGACCGTTTCCATCTTCTCGACCACGACGTTGTGATTCCAGCCGTCCCCGAAGTCGTATCGATAAATGAAGCGCGAACCTGGCTTCAGGACCGTCTGCAGACGAATCTTCCGGTCGTCGGCAGTCGTGCCGGGGTCAGCGAAGTCCATCACGTCATCGACCTCGAACATGGCGTAGGTCATGCCGTCGATCAGGAAGTCGTGCAGATGGGAGTCTTCCCACCCGAAAGCTGCCTGCAGAATATGATGCAACTTGCGCAGAGATTCGGTTCCTTCGACTTCGATCCGACGCCAGATCGGCGGATCAATGTGTTGAAGTGCCGCATTGAGCGTCAGGCGCTGGAACGATTTCGGCATTTGATCTCCGGAGATCTGGAATCTGCACATACGTGTTGATTATTATCGCCCTACGCTGATCCATCAGGATCTGCTTGATTTGCGATGATCTATTAATCCGTTTTAACTACGCAAAACAATAAAGATCAGCCACCTCGACAGTCCCGTCCGTCCTGCTGAGCCGACATGATCGGCAGCCACCATCCGCCGCACCCGTCCCTCGTCGACTGCGACAATAGCGCTGCTGAATCAACTCGAGGTGTCGATGGAACTCAGGCAACTGCGCTATTTCGTCTGCGTCGTGGAACACGGCAGCATGGGCAAGGCCGCGCTGGAACTGGGCGTGGTGACGTCCGCACTGAGCCAGCAGATCAGCCGGCTCGAGAGCGAGTTGTCCACGCGCCTGCTGCAACGCACCTCCACGGGCGTCGTTCCGACGGACGCCGGCCTTGCATTCTGGAGACAGGCGCAACTCGCGTTGCGCCACGTCGACGATGCGGCGCTTGCCGCTCGTCAGGCGCGCCTGTCGGGACACGTGAGCGTCGGGCTTGCGCCCAGTACGACCGGCGTACTCGGACTCGCGTTCATGCAGGCGATGCGACAGCGCTATCCGGACGTCCGGTTGCGCATGGTCGAGAGCCTGTCGGGCTATCTCGGCGCGATGCTGAGTGCGCGGCAAATCGACCTGGCGATCCTGTTTCGTGAAGAACCTGCACAGCGCTGGAGCGTGATGCCGTTGCTCGACGAGCATCTGTTCGTGATCGGCGCCCCCGGCCTGCCGGGCATGCCCGCCGGGCCGCAGGTCCATCTGGCAAACCTCGGCGCCCTGCCGCTGATCCTGCCGAGCGGCCCGCATGGCCTGCGCGCATTGCTGGATGTCGCATTCGCCCGCACCGGCTTCACCCCGCACATTGCCGTCGAAGTCGACGGCCTCGCGATGCTGATGGATGCGGTGCGCGGCGGACTCGGCGCGACCATTCAACCGGGTGCGGCGCTCGCGCGGCTGGAAAACGCCGCGCTCGCGAGCGTCCCGGTCGCGGACGCCCAGGCGACGAGGCCGAACCTGATCGCGAGCGTCTCCGACGACGAGTTGTCGCCCGCCGGGCTCGCCGCGCGGGTCGTCCTCGCCGACGTGGCGCGCGAGATCGTCGCAGCTGGCGGGTGGCCCGGCGCCACGCTGCGCGAGCCGCCTCTTCACAAAAACTGAAGACGTGTTGCCGCTGCGCTGATGGCGGCAAGCGAGACCAATCCGTAGAGTGCGTCTCAAAGGAGACAACTCAGATGGTCGATGTTCTCGTAATCGGCGGAGGCAACGCGGCGCTGTGCGCCGCATTGATGGCGCGCGAAGCCGGCGCCTCGGTGCTGCTGCTCGAAGCGGCACCGCGCGAGTGGCGCGGCGGAAACTCCCAGCACACCCGCAACCTGCGTTGCATGCACGATGGCCCGCAGGACGTGCTGGTCGGCGCCTATCCGGAAGAAGAGTACTGGCAGGACCTGCTGAAGGTCACGGGCGGCATCACGAATGAGGCGCTGGCCCGGCTCGCGATTCGCGCGTCGGCGAACTGTCGCTCGTGGATGCGCGCACATGGCGTGCGCTTTCAGCCGCCGTTGTCCGGCGCACTGCACGTGGCGCGGACCAATGCATTCTTCATGGGCGGCGGCAAAGCGCTCGTGAACGCGTATTACCGCAGCGCCGAAGCGCTCGGCGTACAGATTCGCTACGACACGCCCGTTGACGCCATCGAGCTCGACGGCGAACGTTTCGTCGCCGCGCGTAGCGGGAGCCGGCGCTTCGAGGCGCGCAGTTGCGTGCTGGCGGCGGGCGGCTTCGAATCCAACCGCGAATGGCTGCGTGAAGCGTGGGGGCAAAACGAGCGTGGCGAGTGGCCCGCCGACAATTTCCTCATCCGCGGCACGCGGTTCAACCAGGGCGTCCTGCTCAAGACCATGCTCGAGGCCGGCGCGGATGCGATCGGCGACCCGTCGCAGTCGCATTGCGTCGCGATCGACGCACGCGCGCCGCTCTATGACGGCGGCATCTGCACGCGGATCGATTGCGTATCGCTCGGTGTCGTCGTCAACCGCGATGCGCAGCGCTTCTACGATGAAGGCGAAGACTTCTGGCCGAAGCGTTATGCGATCTGGGGCCGCCTCGTCGCGCAGCAGCCGGGGCAGACCGCCTACTCGATCATCGACGCAAAGGCCGTCGGACGCTTCATGCCGCCGGTATTTCCAGGCGCCCGCGCCGATTCGCTGCCGGAACTCGCGAGCCGGCTGAACCTGCCCGAACGTGCGTTCGTCGAGACGCTGCGCGCGTACAACGCCGCATGCCGGGCAGGCACGTTCGATCACACGACGCTCGACGACTGCCGCACCGAAGGCATCCTTCCCGCGAAAACCCACTGGGCGCGCCCGATCGATACACCGCCCTTCTTCGGCTACGCGCTGCGTCCCGGCATCACGTTTACGTATCTCGGGCTCAAGGTCAACGAGCGCGCGCAGGTCCACTTCGACGGACGGCCCAGCGGCAACCTGTTCGTTGCCGGAGAGATGATGGCCGGCAACGTGCTCGGCAAGGGTTACACGGCGGGTGTCGGGATGTCGATCGGCACCGCGTTCGGCCGTATCGCGGGCACCGAGGCGGCGAAGGCCGCGCAAACGAGCGGAGTTCAACGTGCACAATATTGAAGAACACCTTCGCGACGCTCACGCGCTCGCGCCCGTCGACCGGCCGTCGAAACGCGCGAGCGGCGCCGCCGTGATTCGCATCGTGCCCGTCACCGACCACGAAGCGGAAGTCGCGCGCCAGATGCAGATCTGCAATGCGTGCCGCTACTGCGAAGGCTTTTGCGCGGTCTTTCCTGCGATGACGCGCCGGCTCGAGTTCGCAAAGGCGGACGTCAACTACCTGGCCAACCTGTGCCACAACTGCGGCGCGTGCTATCACGCATGCCAATATGCGCCGCCGCACGAATTCGCGGTGAACGTGCCGAAGGCGATGGCGCAGGTCCGCGTCGATACCTATGCCGAGTATGCGTGGCCCGCCGCGATGGGCAAGCTCTACCGTCGCAATGGCCTGACCGTCGCCCTCGCGCTGGCGATCGGACTGGCGCTGTTCCTGATGCTCGGCGTCGCGATGCACGGCTCGCTGCTGCATGGCCCGTCGGGCGGCCGTTTCTATGCGGTCTTTCCGCACAACCTGCTCGCCGCGATGTTCGGCGCGGTGTTCGGCCTCGCCGTTCTCGCGCTCGGGGTGGGCGTGACGCGTTTCTGGCGCGACGTGTCGTCGGGCACGGCAAGCATGCCCGCGGTCGCCGAGGCGGCGAAACACGCGCTCGCGCTGACCTATCTCGACGGCGGCCACGGCGACGGCTGCAACGAGGCGGACGATGCGTTCACGCTCGCGCGGCGCCGGTTTCACCACTTCACGTTCTACGGCTTCATGCTGTGCTTTGCCGCCACGCTCGTGGCGACCTTCTATCACTACGCGCTGGACCTGCACGCGCCGTACGCGCTCCTGAGCCTGCCCGTGCTGCTCGGCACCGCCGGCGGAATCGGTCTGCTGATCGGGGCCGCCGGCCTCTTGTGGCTCAACCTGCGCCGCGACCCCGCGCGGACCGATCCGGCACAACGGCCGATGGACCGCGGCTTCATTGCGCTGCTGATGCTCGTAAGCGCGTCGGGGCTGGCACTGCTCGCGTGGCGCGACAGCAGCGCGATGGCGACGCTGCTCGCCGTTCATCTCGGCATCGTGATGGCGCTGTTCGCCACGTTGCCGTACGGAAAATTCGCCCATGGAATCTTCCGCTGCGCGGCGCTGCTCAAGTCGTCGATCGAAAAGCGCCAGGCCGACCGCCTTCAGCTCGGCTCGGACTGAATCGGGCCCTACGAAACAGTCCGGCTTCCGGGCCGCTTCGCACAATACATCCAACGGAGACACCCCATGCATCCCTCACCGTCAACCGCGCCGGGCGGCACGGCCGCAGGCACGTCGAAGTTCGGCGCGGTCCTGCGCGTGACCAGCGGCAATTTTCTCGAGCAGTTCGATTTTTTCCTGTTCGGCTTCTATGCGACCAGCATCTCGCGGGTCTTCTTTCCGGCGGCAAGCGAGTTCGCGTCGCTGCTGCTGACGTTTGCCGTCTTCGGCGCCGGTTTCCTGATGCGCCCGCTCGGCGCGATCGTGCTCGGCGCATACATCGACGAAGTGGGAAGACGCAAAGGCCTGATCGTGACGCTCTCGATCATGGCGAGCGGCACGATCCTGATCGCGTGCGTGCCGGGGTACGCGACGATCGGGCTCGCCGCCCCGGCGCTGGTGCTGCTGGGACGCCTGCTGCAGGGCTTCTCCGCGGGTGCCGAGTTGGGCGGCGTGTCGGTCTATCTCGCGGAAATGGCCACGCCCGGACACAAGGGCTTCTATACAAGCTGGCAGTCGGCAAGCCAGCAGGTCGCCATCGTCATCGCGGCGGCCCTGGGCTATCTGCTGAATCATCTGCTGACGAGCCAGGAGATCGGGGCTTGGGGCTGGCGCATCCCGTTCTTCATCGGCTGCGCGATCGTTCCGGTCATTTTCCTGCTTCGTCGAACGCTGCAGGAAACCGACGAATTCAAGGCGCGCACCCATCATCCGCGTGCGCGCGAAGTATTCTCGACGATGCTGCAAAATTGGCGCACGGTTTTTGCCGGCATGCTGCTCGTGGCCATGACCACGACCACCTTTTACCTCATCACTGTCTATACGCCGACCTTCGGCAAGGCGGTACTGAAGCTGTCCACGGCGGACAGTCTGATCGTTACGTTGTGCGTGGGCGTGTCGAATTTTTTCTGGCTGCCGGTCGGAGGTGCGCTCTCGGACCGCATCGGACGCAAGCCGATTCTCATTGCTATCGCAATCACGGCCATCGTGACGTCATATCCCGCGCTTGCGTGGCTTTCTTCTGCGCCCAGCTTCGGCCGCATGCTTGCCGTGCTGCTGTGGCTTTCATTCTTCTTCGGCATGTACAACGGCGCGATGGTTGCGGCGCTCACCGAAATCATGCCCGCCAGCGTTCGTGTGGCCGGCTTCTCGCTCGCGTTCAGCCTGGCGACCGCGGTCTTTGGCGGCTTCACGCCCGCGGTGTCGACGTATCTGATCGAAGTGACCGGCGACAAGGCGGCCCCGGGATACTGGCTCAGTTTCGCCGCATGCTGCGGGCTGCTTGCGACCCTGTCGCTATATCGGCGAGGAGGTGCGGCGGAGCATTCGCAACACGGTCCCGCAAGTACCAAGATTCATTATTGAATCGCGTAGCAGCCCTATCCCAATGCCGTGTTTTGGCTATTTACAGATGTCGTGTTTTTGACTGCCGGCATGTTGACCGCCCGACCGGGCGCAATCCAGCGTCGAGCCGCCTCGGTCGTGCGAATTCCGAAGAGGCCCACGCCTCAAGCCAGATAGGCAGCGACCTCGTCCGGCGTCAGGAACCGCACCAGCGTCACGGACGGATTCTGCGCCGGATGACAGACACCGTTGAAGCCGTTCCAGCTTCGATGGATACCCTCTTCCGTCTCCAGCGCGACCAGCACACACTTGCCGTGCTTGCGGTGGCTGCGCAGCGGCGCTTCGCCCCACGCGAGCGCCAGATTGTTGACGAGTACACCGTTCGCATACGCATGCGCCTGCAACCAGTGAAATGCCGAGGTGTCGTGCTCTTCGTCACCGTTCCTCGGTGCAACCGGCTTGCCGACGCGCAGCGTCTGCGCGTGTTCGCCGATCAGGCGCTGGCGATCGCCCGCGGCTAGATCCGTCGCAACCATTCGACCGCCCTTCTTCACCACTTACTCGACGTTGTCCGACACATCCGTCATGCGGACCATGTGCGGCCTCACACCGTCGTCGATGGCCACCGCCTCCTTCGGATGGATCAGCGCCTCGAGCCGCGCCTTCGTCGCGACGAACTCGGGCGTATTGACCTGCGAATAGTCGCGCGGCCTTGGCACGGGCACCTCGATCAGCTCCTGCACCGCCCCCGGGTTCGCCTTCAGCACGAGAATGCGGTCCGCCAGAAAGATCGCCTCGTCGAGATCATGCGTGATGAACAGGATCGTGACGTCGATGTTGCGCCAGATGTCGAGCAGGTGCGTCTGCATCCGCGCCCGCGTCTGCGCGTCGAGCGCGCCGAACGGCTCGTCCATCAGCAGGATGCGTGGACGGTTCGCGAGCGCGCGGGCAATCGCCACGCGCTGCTTCATCCCGCCCGACAACTGATGCGGATAGACATCCGCGAAACGCGTCAGCCCGACCAGATCGAGCCACTGCAGCGCTTCACGCTCGGCCTGGCCGCTGCTGCTGCCGTTCATCCGCAGGCCGAACATCACGTTCTTCTTCACGGTGAGCCATGGAAACAGCGTATAGCCCTGGAACACCATTCCGCGATCGGCGCCCGGCCCCTCCACGGGCTTGCCGTCGAGCAGCACCTCGCCGCTCGTCTGTGCGTCGAGCCCGGCCAGGATGCGGATCAGGGTCGACTTGCCGCAGCCGGACGGGCCGATCACGCACACGAACTCGCGCCGGTACGTACGGAAACTGATGTCGTCGAGTGCGGTGCACTCGCCCTGCGGCGTCGCGAAACGCTTGCCGACATGACGCACGTCGAGTATCACGTCGCGTGCTTTCAGGCGCGCGAAGCGCTCGCGCACCGCGTCGGACTGCATCAGGTAATCGGGAACGGCTTGCGGGTTCTGCATGATGGCCTCTGCGGAATTCGGTCGATGGATGGGCGTCAACGGGCGTCACGCTTTCAGCGTGCGGTCCCACGGAAACAGCCGGCGGCCGAGCAGCCCGAGCACGATGTCGGTGCCGAGGCCGATGATCCCGATCATCAGGATCGCCGCATATACGTTGTCGAAATGCTGGTAGCGTGCCTGCTGGCTGATGTACCACGTGATGCCCGAGCTCGTGCCGACGAGTTCGGCGACGATCAGGTAGGTCCACGCCCAGCCGAGCAGGATGCGCTGGTCGCGATACAGGTCCGGCAGCACGCCGGGGATCACGACGTGCGTGAGCAGCTTCAGCTTCTTCGTGCCGAGTGTCATCGCGGCCTCGAACAGCCCGTATTCGAGCTTGCGCGTCGTGTTCGCGATGATCAGTACCTGCTGGAACAGCGTCCCGATCACGATGATCGCGACCTTCGGCGCATCGTAGATGCCGAGGATCGCGACCATCAGCGCGCCGAACGCCGGTGCGGGCAGGTAGCGGAAGAACTCCAGGAACGGCTCCTGGAGCCGCGCGAGCGCGCTGAAGGTGCCGCAGACGATGCCGAGCGGCACACCGATCGCGGACGAGATCACGAAGCCCCAGAAAATGATCCGGATGCTGTGCCACAGGCTCTCGTGCAGCCAGACACCGTCGCGGGATGCCGGCGGGGTCGTGAACGCGGTGTAGAACGCGCGCAGCACCTGGTGCGGCGCGGGCAGGTAGACCGGGTTCGCACGCACGCCTTCGGGCACGGCCGCGTGGGTCGCTCGCGCATGCGCGAGTTCGTCGTCGAACACGTCGCGATCGATCTGCATGCCGGTCTGGAAGTAGTCGACGCTGCCCGGATTCGTGATGCGCATTTGCGGATGCCAGATGAACGGCACGTAACTGATCAGGCACCAGACGGCGAACGGCAGCAGGAAGGACGCCACGCCGAGCGTCCATTTTCCGCGGGTCGTCAGCTCGCGGCGCACGGCGAGCCATCCGGTCGTGTTGCGGGTCATTGGCATGTCAAACTCCGTATCGTTTCAGGTGCCGGTCGCGCGCATGCCGGGGCACCGCGCGACCGTGCGTTCATTGCAATGCGCGTGCGCCGGTCGCGGCGCTCGCGCGGTAGGCACGCCAGCCGCCGAAGTGCGTGATGTCCTGCGCGCCGTCCAGCGCCGCGCTCTCGCACAGGAAACCCTGCACCCGGGCGCCGTCCTCGAGCGTCAGCGTGCCGATGCCGAGCGGGTCGGCAATGCCGGCGACGAAGCTGCCGTAAGCGTCCACGGGCATCTCCCAGATTTCGACCGCGATCGACGCGCCGCCGTCCGGCACACGCACGAGGCCCGGCTTGGCGACGCCGCCGGATGCCGCCGCGGATAGCGCGTACAGACGATAGGCGGGCGCTGTCGTCGTCGCGGCGACGAAACGTCCGCCTCGCTGCGCGAGCTGCCAGTTGAGCGGCTCGCCGCGCAGATGCGCGCCGACGACAGCCACACGCACGACGCCGGATGACGCGCCGGGCACCGGTGCTGTTGTTGCCCCCGTGTCGCCTGCGACGTTCGTCGGCAGACCGCCACCCTCGCCGCTGCCGCGTTCCTCCGCGTCAGCCCACGCCTGCGCAAGATCGAGCAGCCGCGCGTCGTCGTGTGCACGCCCGACGAACGTGATGCCGAACGGCAACCCGGCATGCCGCCCGGTTTCGCAAATGCCGGCGGGCACCGCGATCGCCGACAGGTCGAGCAGGTTGACGAAGTTCGTGTAGTAACCAAAACGCGAATTGACGCCGATCGGGTCGCCTTCGAGTGCGTCGAGGGTCGCCGTCGTCGCCGAAGTCGGCATGACGATCGCGTCCAGTCCGTCCCATGCGCGGCCGGCCTCGACGCGCAGCGTCGCGAGCGTATCGAACGCGGCGAACGCATCGGCCGCGCTGAAACGCGCCGCGCCGCCGACGATTTCGCGGATCACCGGATGCAGCGCGTCGGGTTCCCGCGCGGCGAAGGCGCCGATCGCGGCGAGCCGTTCGGCAACCCACGGGCCTTCGTAAAGCAGCCGCGCGGCAGCCAGGAACGCGCTGAAATCGATCTCGACGATCTTCGCCCCGGTCGCACGCAGGCGCTCGAGCGCGGCGCGCCATGCCGCGCCATACGATTCGTCGCCGAAGAATTGCAGCTGATCGGCACGCGGCGTGCCGAAACGCAACTGCCCGAGCGGTCGCGCCGGTTGCGCGCGAAGCCCGTCCGCGCCCAGCAGCGGCTGCCACGCGCGTCCGTACGGATCGCCATCGGTCACGCCGTGCGCGGCGGCGAACACCGTTCGCGCGTCGGCCGCCGACTGCGCGAACACCGACACGCAATCGAGCGAACGGCAGGCCGGCACGACGCCGAGCGTACTGAGCACGCCCTTGGTCGGCTTGAGCCCGACGAGCCCGTGGAACGCGGCCGGCACGCGCCCGGAGCCCGCCGTGTCGGTACCCAGCGAGAACGACGCGACGCCGAGCGCGACGGCCACCGCCGATCCGGAGCTGGAGCCGCCCGATGCATAGCGCGGATCGAGCGCATTGCGGCACGCGCCATAAGGCGAGCGCTGGCCCGACAAGCCGGTCGCGAACTGGTCCAGGTTGGTCTTGCCGATCGGAATCGCGCCGGCCGCGACCAGCCGCTCGACGACGGGCGCGCTGCGCGCCGGCGTGTACGTGTAGGCCGGGCAAGCTGCCGTGGTCGGGATGCCGGCGAGGTCGATGTTGTCCTTGATCGCGAACGGCACGCCATACAGCGGCAATGACGCGGGATCGCGCCCGGCCAGCGCGTCGGCATAGGCCGTCATCTCGCCATGCGTCAGCGGCCGGATCCACGCATGATGCGGATCGCCCGCGGCGAAATGCGCGGCAATCTCGCCGACGAGCGCGTGCGGCGTCAGGTCGCCTTTCGCATAGCGCGCACGCAGCGCGGCGATCGAACGGATGCCGGGCAAAATCGAACGTTCCGTCGTGCTCATGCAACCTCCTCGGCGGCGGCCGCCTTCATCACCATCAGCCGCTGGCCGGCCACCACCGCCACGCCCGGTGCGCAATCGATCGTCTCGATCGTGCCGTCTTCCGTCGCCGTCACCGCAACCTCCATCTTCATCGACTCCACGATCGCGACGACCTGCCCTTCGGTCACGCGCTCACCGGCTTCGACCAGCACCTTCCACACGCTGCCCGACACGTCCGCGGCGATCGCGCGCTGCGTATCGGCAAGCGCGCCCGCTTCCCGCGCGGCGTCCGCCTCGCCCTGCGCCGCGTCGCCGACGTATTCGGCATGCCCGGCCACCCGCCACCGTTCGCGCTCCGCTTCGAACGCCGTTTGCTGTGATGCCTTGAACGCGGCGATCGAATCCGCCTCGTCGCGCAGGAAGCGGTTGTACGCGCCGAGATCGAACACGGATTCCTCGATCTTCAGCCCGGCGCGCCCCGCGACGAAATCCGCGCGCAGCTCCGCCAGCTCGGCCTCGCTGACTTCGTAGAAGCGAATCTCGTCGAAGAAGCGCAGCAGCCACGGCTTGCCGGCTTCGAACTCGCGCGTGGTGCGGTGGCGGTTCCACATCTGCACGGTCCGGCCGACGAACTGGTACCCGCCCGGCCCTTCCATCCCGTACACGCACAGATACGCGCCGCCGATACCGACCGCGTTCTCCGGCGTCCAGGTGCGCGCGGGGTTGTACTTCGTGGTGACGAGCCGGTGGCGCGGATCGATCGGCGTCGCGACGGGCGCTCCGAGGTACACGTCGCCGAGCCCCATCACGAGATAACGCGCGTCGAACACGATGCGCTTTACTTCGTCGATGCCGGCCAGACCGTTGATCCGCCGGATGAACTCGATATTGCTCGGGCACCACGGCGCATCGGGCCGCACCGACTGCATGTAGCGCTCGATCGCGACACGCGTCGACGGATCGTCCCACGACAGCGGCAGATGCACGATGCGGTTCGGCACACGCATGTCGGCGACTTCCGGCAACTCGCGTTCGGCCGCCTGCAGATGCGCGAGCAGCGTGTCGAGCGGCAGGGTCCGTGCATCGAACTGCACCTGCAGCGAACGGATGCCCGGCGTCAGGTCGAGCATGCCGGGCAGACGGTGCGCGTCGAGCCAGCACATCAGCGCGTGCACGCGAAAACGCAGGTTCAGGTCGAGCACGAGCGGCCCGTATTCCACCAGCACGTTGCGGTCGCCCGAGCGCCGGTAGACGACGCCGATGCCGCCGCCGGCCGACGGGTCGCGATGCAACACGCATTCGTCCGGCGTGCCGGCGGGTGCCGGATGCGCAACCACCGTGTTGGCGGAGAGCGTGGTCGACGCACCGGCGCGGACGAACTGCACCGTATCGCCCGGCCGCAGTTGCCCCAGCTTCCACAATTCGTCATGCACGACCGTCACCGGACACACGAAGCCGCCGAGGCTCGGGCCGTCCGGGCCCAGGATCACCGGCATGTCGCCGGTGAAATCGACCGCGCCGATCGCATACGCGTTGTCGTGGATATTCGACGGATGCAGGCCGGCTTCGCCGCCGTCCGCGCGTGCCCACTGCGGCTTCGGGCCGATCAGCCGGATGCCGGTCCGGCTCGAGTTGTAATGGACCGTCCACTGCGTGCCGTACAGCATCGCGATGTCGTCCGGCGTGAAGAAATCCGGCGCGCCGTGCGGGCCGTCGAGCACGCCGAGCGTCCACGTGTGCGTCAGCGCGGGGATGTCCGCCGCGGCCAGCGTGGCGCCCGCGTCGCCGCGCCCGGCTTCCTCGTCCAGATGCAGCACGTCGCCCTTGCGCAGCGCACGCCCTGCATGGCCGCCGAACTGGCCGAGCGTGAAGGTTGCCTTGCTGCCGAGATAGTCGGGCACCTGCAGCCCGCCTTTCACGGCCAGGCAGGCGCGCACGCCGGCGCCCGTCACGCCGCCCAGCTTCAGCACCGCACCTGGCCGCGCACGCAGCACCTGCCAGAACGGGGCGGGTTCGCCATCGAGCGATGCCGCGAGCGGCGCGCCGCCGAGCACGAAGAGTGTCTCGGCGTTGAAGCGCAGCGTCGCGCCGACCATCGTGAATTCCAGCCCGGCCGCGTCGTGTGCGTTGCCGAGCAGCGCGTTCGCGAGCGCGAACGCGCGATCGTCCATCGGCCCGGACGGCGGCACGCCGACGTTCCAGTAGCCGACACGCCCGGGCGCCTGCTGCACGGTGGTCTGCACGCCGCCGTCGAGCACGTCGATCGTGTGCGGCGCGAACGCGAAGCGCGACAGGAAGGCGGTGGTCGCTGCGCCGCGCGCGAACGTGTCCGAACCGGCAATCGCGCGCAGATAGTCGAGATTGGTTTCGATGCCGTACAGTTCCGTGCGCGCCAGTGCGCGCTGCAGCGCGGCCAGTGCGTCGCGGCGCGTCTCGCCATGCACGATCAGCTTCGCGAGCAGCGGATCGTAGTACGCGCTGATCTCGGTGCCCGCCTCGATCCATCCGTCGACGCGCACGTCGTCCGGAAACGCGACGTGCGTCAGCAGCCCCGCGCTCGGCAGGAACTGCTTGTGCGGATCCTCCGCATAGAGCCGCACCTGGATGCTCGCGCCGCGCGGTGCAACGGCGAGCGTGCCGATCGGCGGCAGGTCGCCCTCCGCCTGCAGGATCATCCATTCCACGAGATCGATGCCCGTCACTTCCTCGGTCACGCAATGCTCGACCTGCAGCCGCGTGTTCACCTCGAGGAAATAGAACTGGCGCGTATGTGCGTCGAACACGAATTCGACCGTGCCGGCCGACGCATAGCCGACCGCGCGGGCAAGCCGCACCGCGCTCGCGTGTAACGCGGCGCGCTCGTCGTCGGTCAGGCCCGGCGCAGGCGTTTCCTCGATCACTTTCTGGTTGCGGCGCTGCACCGAGCAATCGCGTTCGCCGAGCGCGATCGCATCGCCGCGGCCGTCGCCGAAGATCTGCACTTCGATGTGCCGCGCGTGCTCGACGAATTTCTCGAGATACACGCCCGCATGCGCGAAGTTCGCGGCGCCGAGCCGCACGACGGAATCGAACGCCGCTTCGAGCTGCGCGGCATCGCGGCACAGGGACATGCCGATCCCGCCGCCGCCGGCGGTGCTTTTCAGCATCACCGGATAGCCGATCGCGTCGGCTTCCGCGAGCGCCGTCCGTGCATCGTCGAGCAGGCCCGTACCCGGCAGCAGCGCGACGCCCTGTGCAGCGGCGAGTTCGCGCGCGGTGTGCTTGAGCCCGAACGCGCGCATCTGGTCGCCGCGCGGCCCGATGAAGCGCAGGCCCGCCGCTTCGCATGCGTCGGCGAATCCCGCGTGCTCGGACAGGAAGCCGTAGCCGGGATGCACGGCTTGCGCGCCCGTCTCGCGTGCGGCGGCGAGGATCGCCGCGACGTTCAGGTAGCTGTCCGCCGCCGGCGCGGGGCCGACCCGCACGGCTTCGTCGGCGAGCGCCACGTGGCGCGCATCACGGTCGGCGTCGGAGTAGATCGCGACCGACGCGATCCCAAGCCGCTTCAGCGTGCGGATCACGCGGCACGCGATTTCGCCGCGGTTCGCGACGAGGACTTTCGTGAATTTCATGTTGCCTCCCGCCGGGCCGCCCCAAGGACGGCAACCGCCCCCTCGGGGGGCAGCGAACGTGTCGGTCCGAAGTAGCGCTTCAGCGCGTACTCCGGCCCCATGCAAAGCAAGTGAGCCTGGCGGTCGTTCATTCCGCCTCCCAGATCGTGAGGCGCACCGGCGTCGGGTTGTACCCGTTGCACGGATTGTTGAGCTGCGGGCAGTTCGAGATCAGCACCGTGACGTCCATCTCCGCGCGCATCTCGACATACTTGCCCGGTGCGGAAATGCCGTCCTCGAAGGTCAGCCCGCCGAGCGGCGTGACGGGCACGTTCATGAAGAAGTTGACGTTGCCGACCAGGTCGCGCTTGGTGAGCCGCGCACCCGCGCCGCACGTGCAATGCGTGATGGCGTTGAGGAAGCTGTCGCGGCAGTTGTGCATGTGCCGCTTGTCGAGCGCATAGCGCACGGTGTTGCTCTCGGCCGCGCACGCGCCGCCGAGCGTGTCGTGACGGCCGCAGGTATCGGCGACGATCGTCACCATCGGGTTGCCCCGGCTCGACAGCAGCACGCTGCCCGCGCTCAGGTACAGGTTGCGCTGCGCGCGGATGGTGTCCTGCGCGCTGTAGCGCTCCTCGGGGTCGTCGGACCGGTAGAACAGCGTGTCGACGGCCTGGTTGCCTTCGAGGTCGAGAATGCGGAAGACCTGCCCGCGCTTCAGGTCGTGCAGCCACGGCTCCCCCGCATTCAGCGTGGTGTCGTGAATGGCATCGCGCGGGTCGAGACGGCTTTCGATGATCGGCATGGCTCGGCTCTCCTTACGCAAACAGGCGATCGGTGTTGGCGAAGCCGCGCACGTTCTCGGCGCACGCGCGGCGGCACGGGTCGTCTTCCGGCGCGGCACCGTCCGCCGGATACGCGCGGTACGCGATCAGCTTCACGGCCTTCGGCGCGTAGTCCGGGTGCGGATCGAGCGGATGCGGCGCGGTCGAGAACGCCGCCAGCGTGTTCATCTCGAAGCGCAGGTCGAGGGCACTGCCGGCCGGCGAATGTCCGGCGACGAAATCGAGCGCGCCGTCGTCGCGGGTGTCGAGCTTGCTGAAGAAATTGACGTTCGCGACCAGGTCGCGCGCCGACAGCCCGTATTTCGCGAGTTCGAGCACGAGGCTGTCGCGGCCGTTGCGGATCATCGCGTTGCGATCGGCCTGGTACGTCGTCGTGCCGTACTTGTGCGTGAACAGCCGCGCATCGCCGACGCCGCCGAGCGGGTCGTGCCAGCCGAGCGTGTCGGCCGTGATCGACGCGATCACGCGCCCCATGTCGGTGTACAGCGCATGGCCGCGCGTGAGATGCGCGGTGTGCTGCGCCTTCAGCGTGTCGGCCATGTTGTAGCGTTCGAGCGGGTCTTCCTGGCGATGAAATACGGCGGACAGGTTCGCGCCGCCGTCGACATCGACGACGCGCAGCGCCAGACCGCGGCGCAGGATGCCGGACCAGTGGGCTCCGGCGGGAATGAGCGTTTCCCACACGACGTGTGGCGGCGGGGCAAGGACGGCTTGGGGGCTCGGCGACATGGCGGCTCCGGGGTCGATTGGACAAAAGGCATGAGAGGGCGACCGAACGACATCGCGACCTCCCGGGCTTTTATCCCTCCGTGGAGCCTCGCCGTTTCCTCGAAGCGAGGAGAAGACAAGACCGGATTGCTCTCGGACCAGCCATCGCGCGGCGCGAACGCCGCACGACCGGAACCCTAGCGATCCTGAAGATGATGCAAATTGCTTCGCACCTCTCGGGCACTGAATAAGCGAGTTGCGTGCCAGCGGGTGAGGAATCGCCGCGCCGCGCGGCTTTCCGGCATGCGCGCGCTGACGGACACCGCACCGGATGCGGATGGCTGCCCTCACGGCGGGCGTGCCGCGCACCATGCGAACGCGCGCCCGCACCGGTGCAGTGCGCGCCGCGCCTGCCTGCACGACACGATCGGCAATGGCATGGGCATTGCTCGATGCATGCACCTTCACTCGATACGCGACACCTCATGAACAAGCTCGACCTGCTCCGGCGCGCGCTGAGCGCGCTCTTCTCCGCCCGCTTCATCGAACTGCAGCGCAGGTCGCGGCGCCACTGAGCCGCCCCCGCCGCGTGCCGTTGGCACGCTTCTCGCTCGGCATGACGCCGAGAGGTGCGGCGGCGTCGCATCTTAGGGGTGCTAGGGTTCCGGTTCATCGAACGTCTGGTCCGAGAGCAGCCCGGTGCGGGTTCGTCCGATCGCGAGACCGGACGCACACGCGCTACACGGCGGGACAAAAGCCCGGGAGATTGGCGATGGCAACGGCCGTCGCGCCTCTCCGTGGCCGCTTCATTCGTTCCGCATCCGCAGGAACCGGCCACGCGGCCGGACCGCGCACGAGCACGGTCCGTATCGACGATCCCGATCCCGGTCTCCTGGAGAAAACGATGACCCGCCCCGCCCTGGCGCTTGGCCGCCTGCTGTCCCGCCGTTCCGTCCGTCACGCATGGGGGGCCGCCGTTACGGCCGCCACGCTACTCATGACGCCCGCCGCGCACGCGGCAGCACCGCTCAAGATCGGCTACAGCGACTGGCCAGGCTGGGTCGCGTTCCAGGTCGCACTCGACAAGGGATGGTTCAAGGAGGCCGGTGTCGACGTCGATTTCGAATGGTTCGATTATTCGGCATCGCTCGACGCGTTCTCCGCGGGCAAGCTCGACGCGGTCGCGGCAACGAACGGCGACGCGCTCGTCACGGGCTCGGCCGGCGCGAAGAACGTGATGGTCCTGCTCACCGACTATTCCGCCGGCAACGACATGATCGTCGCCAAGCCGCCGCTGCGCACCGTCGAGGCGCTGAAGGGCAAGAAGGTTGGCGTCGAACTCGGTCTCGTCGATCACCTGCTGCTCGAAACCGCGCTGCAGAAGCACGGGCTGAAGGACGGCGACGTGACGCTCGTCAACGCGAAAACCAACGAACTGCCGCAGGTGCTCGGCTCGTCGACGGACATCGCCGCGGTGGCCGCCTGGCAGCCGAACGCGGGCGAGGCGTTGAAGCGTGCACCGGGCGCACGCGCGATCTTCACGTCGGCGGATGCGCCCGGGCTGATCTACGACGCGATCACGGTCGCGCCGGCCAGCCTTGCCGCGCGCCGCGCCGACTGGGCCAAGGTGATCAAGGTCTGGTACCGCTGCGTCGCCTACATCAACGATCCGAAGACGCAGGCTGACGCGGTCCGGATCATGTCCGCCCGCGTCGGGCTTGCGCCGGAGCAATACCTCCCGCTGCTGAAGGGCACTCACCTGCTCGACGAAGCCGCCGCGAAGCGCGCGTTCCGCAAGGGCGACGGACTCGATTCGATCTACGGCTCGACGCGCAACGCGAATGCGTTCAACGTGCGCAACGGCGTGTACAAGCAGTCGCAGGACATCGACGCGTATATCGATCCGCGCCTGGTGATGCCGCATTGACGGACACGGGGCCGGGCTTCTGGCGCCGGCCCCGCGCGCGCACTTCCCCCACACCGCGGTTGCGTCAATCCGCACCCGCTGCCTGACCATCTTCCCGCTCCCAACCTCGCCGCGATTCCACGCGATTCCACGCGATTTCGCAGAGGACCTTTCCTGTGCAGCGCCTTAATCGACCGCCACACGATCTCCAATAATGGCCGCTCGATCCGCCCGCCACCGGGCCGGAAAAACGATAAAAACTCCTATGCATTCCTACAAGATGAACCAGCACGCCGGCACTCGACTCGCGGAGACCGCCATTGCCACCTGCCTGACCGCCCTCGCGTCGGGCGGTGTCCACGCACAGAGCAGCGTAATGCTGTACGGCCTGATCGACACGTCGATCACCTACGCGACCAACCAGCGCACGCACGGCGCCGGCTCGCCGGGCAGCGGCACCGTCGCGATGACGAGCGGCGCACTGAACGCGTCGCGCTGGGGGCTGCGCGGCCGCGAGGATCTGGGCGGCGGGACCGCCGCGGTCTTCACGCTCGAGAACGGCTTCTCGGGCACCACCGGCGCACTGTCGCAGAAAGGCGTCGACCTGTTCGGCCGCCAGGCATGGATCGGCCTGAGCTCGAAGACGGCCGGCACGCTCACGTTCGGCCGCCAGTACGACCTGATCCTCGATTTCGTGACGCCGCTCGGCGCGTCCGGCCCCGGCTGGGGCGGCAACCTCGCGGTGCATCCGTACGACAACGACGATTCGAACCGCAACCTTCGCATCAATCACGCGGTGAAGTACACGAGCCCGACGTACCGCGGGCTGACGTTCGGCGCGATGGTCGGGTTCTCGAACACGGCCGGCCAGTTCGCCAACAACGCAGCGTGGAGCGCCGGCGTGTCGTACGCGAACGGGCCGCTGAAGCTCGGCGCGGGCTACCTGAAGATCAGCCGTGACCGCAATGCGCCGAACCCGAATGGCGCGCTCAGCACGGTCGACGGCTCGGCGACGATCACCGGCGGCAACCAGCAGATCTGGGCCGCGGCCGGCCGCTATGCATTCGGGCCGCATTCTGTCGGCGCCGCGTGGTCGCACTCGACCACCGACGGCGTGACCGGCGTGCTCCAGGGCGGCGGCATCGCACCGCTGAAGGGTGAATCGCTGGTGTTCGACAATTTCACGATCGACGGGCGCTACGCCGTCACGCGTGCGTTGAGTCTTTCGGCCGCCTACACGTACACGATGGGCCGTTTCGACACGCGCACCGGGCAAACGCGCCCGAAATGGAACCAGGTCGTGGCGCAAGCCGACTATGCGCTGTCGAAGCGCACCGATGCGTACCTCGAAGGCGTCTACCAGAGCGTGAGCGGCGGCAACGGCAATCCCGCGTTCAACGCGACCGTCTGGACGCTGACGCCGTCGGCGAACAGCAACCAGGTCGTCGTCGCGCTGGGGCTGCGGCACAAGTTCTGACGACGCAATGCGGAGCGGCGCAGCGCAAAATCGTTGCGCCGACCGTGTCGGGCGGGCATTTCCAGCCCCGCTCGATCGTCATGCCCCGAGCCGGAATGGCCATGCCCGCGCGCGACTTTTCGCTGTGGCGTCGCCCTGCGCGACGGCAAAAATGCGGCCCGGTCTGTCGCATCGGCGCAAAAAAATGCGGAGAAACTGGTCACGCTGTGACATTTTTCCTAATCTGTCTCCAGCGACGCCGAGATTTGGCGTTCCGGTCGTGACACTCTTTCATATGGCGCACCATCGGCTTACGAACATGATTCACGTCGTGAGTGCCAGCCTTTCGCGCCATTCCGGCCGGATATGGGCGTGCCGGTCGCACGCCCCACGCGTTCAACGCAGTCAACCGCTGGAGACGAACGATGAGCAAAACGAACCGATTTGCGGTCCTGGCAACCTTCCTGCTGCTCGCCGGCTGCCACAATGCGGCGAAGACGCCCGAGAATGCCGGCACAGCGCCGACACCCTCGAGCGAAGCCGTCGCCACGGTGACCGCCGACGAGCTCAATGATCCGAACAGCCCGCTTGCGAAGCGCAGCGTCTACTTCGATTTCGACCAGTACTCCGTCAAGCCCGAATACCAGTCGCTGCTGCAGGCGCACGCCGACTACCTGCGCAGCCATCCGTCGCGGCACGTGCTGATCCAGGGCAACACCGACGAACGCGGCACGTCCGAATACAACCTCGCGCTCGGCCAACGCCGCTCGCAGGCCGTGATGAGCGGGCTCGAAACGCTCGGCGTGCAAGCCTCGCAACTCGAGGCGGTCAGCCTCGGCAAGGAAAAGCCGGTCGCGCTCGGCCACGACGAGGATTCGTGGGCGCAGAATCGCCGCGCCGATCTCGTCTATCGTTGATCGCGGGCCGCCGCGACGGCGGCGGCATCCGCTTCAGGAACAGCATGGCAGCCCGCAGGCCGCAGATGCGGCCGCGCGGTTCCGCCCGCTGCATGCTCGCGAGCAACGACACAGCGCCGATGACGCGCCGCGCCGCGTTCAACGCCGGCGTGCGAGCCGCCGATGAAGCCAGTGCGACAGCACGGCCGACGTCACGATCGCATCGAGCGTGGCGATCGCGTTGATGTCGCCGACCTTGTCGGATTTCAGGAGGTAGGCCACGAGTTCGACGAAGCCGATCATCGCGCCTGCCCCGACGACCATCCCCAGCAGCACGAACCAGCGCCGCCGGATCCGCGTGCCGATTGCACCCATGATGCCGCCCGCCACGGCCGCGGGCACGAAATAGCCGAACAGGAACGACGCGAAGAAGATCAGCGGCACCATGCCGGCGCTGACCTTCAGTACCTCCCACGACGGACCGTCGATCAACGACCACGCGATCAGCATCACGGCCGGCCAGACGAGCGATGCGACCAGCGGGCCGCCGACGGCAAACGACATGCAGCCGAACATGACGGAATGGGACGGACGCGATGTCGGGCGTTCAACGGTGGCACTCATGTTCTTGTAGTCGGAATCGGAATGGCGGCTTGCCGGAGTGTATCAAGGCGCCGTGCGATGGCTCCGATCCAGCCCCTTCGCGTTCGACGATCCGCAAAAAGCATGGAATAAACCGCCCGCCCGAAACGTTTCGTATTTCGTCAGCGCGCAGACGCACGGTTCAAGCGAACCGGCCTTTCCGGCGTCCCGCGTGCGGCAAGGAGGCGGACATGAAATCGGCAAGGTTGGCCGCGGCGCTGATCGCCGCGCTGGTGCTCGTGCTGTCGGCGGGATGCATGTCGTCGGGCAGTGGCCCTGCGCAGGGACCGGGCATGAGCCGCTATGGCGGCGGCGGCTCGGGAGGCAGCGGAGGCGGTGGCGGAGGGGGCAGCGGCTACTGAAGGGCCGCTGCAGAAAATCGGACGACGCGTCGCGCGCGAGCACCGGAAACCGGCTCGATCGCGCGCGACGCCCCGCCCTGCGGCCCGACTTAACGCATGGCCTTCACGTCGGCCGGCGTGACGCTCGCGGGCTGGCCGCCCCACGTCGCACGCAGGTAGTTCGCGAGCTGCGCGAGTTCGTCGTCGCTCAGCGTGTGCGCGAAGCCGGGCATCGGCTGCAGGTTCTCGAACCCGGCAAACTTCTGCTCGCCGATGCCGTCGAGCATCGCGACCAGCAGGTTGCGCGGATCGCCCTGGCGCACCGTCGAATTGCCGTTCATCGGCACCGCCACGTGCGGCTTGCCTTCGCCGTTGAAGCCGTGGCAACCCGCACAGACCGCGAGATACACCGAGCGGCCGGCCGCGAGCTGCGCGGCGTCGGCCGACACCGGCTTCACCGGTTGCGGCGCGGGCGGCGTATCGCCCAGCAGGTACACGGACAGCGCGCGCAGGTCGTCCTTCGTCATGGTTTGCGTGCTCAGGTGCACGACCGGGTACATTTCGCCGAACGCCGAGCCTTGCGGCGCGATGCCGACGCCGAAGAACGTCTGCAGGTCCGCGCCCGTCCAGCCGCGCGCGGCGAGGCCGGCCGGCGTGATGTCGGGCGCGGCCACGCGGCCGAGCGCGGCGCCGGCGAACGGCCTGGCGCTGTCGAGCTGGCCCGTGAACGCGCGCGGCGTATGGCATTCCGCGCAGTGGCCGAGCGCACCCGCCAGATAGCGGCCGCGCTGCCAGTCGGCGGACTGGCCGGTCGTCGCATCGGGCAGGCTGTCCTTCAGGAACACCATGTCCCAGAAGACCATCCCGAAACGCAGGTTGTACGGGAACTTCAGCTCGTGCTCGCGGTTTTCCTGCGCGACCGGCTTGACGGTCTTCAGGTACGCGTACATCGCGTCGGAATCGGCGCGCGTGAGCTGACGGTACGACGTGTATGGCATCGACGGATACAGGCGCTTGCCCGGCGCCTTGCCGTCGTGCAGCGCGGCGTAGAAATCGTCCGCGCTCCAGCTGCCGATCCCGTGATCCTTGTCGGGCGTGATGTTCGAGCCGTAGAACGTGCCGAACGGCGATTCGAGGGGCGCGCCGCCGGCGAACGGCGCGCCGTCCTTCGCGGTGTGGCACGCCGCGCAGTCGGCGGCCTTGACGAGATAGCGGCCGCGCGCGACCGGGTCGGCACCCGGCGCGCCGGAAGCCGCGTTCGAAGCCGGTGCGTCATGGCCGCCGCATGCGGCGAGCAGCAGCGCGCAGGCGGCCGCGAGCGCGGGCAGGCCCGCAGCCCGCGCGACACGATGAGCGAGTGTGCGTTTCATGCGGAGTCCTTCACGAGTCCCGGCGTCGTCAAAATCACGTCCTTCACGGCTGCGTAGTAACGGACATAGCCCGTGCAGCGGCAAAGGTGCGCGTCGAGCGCCTCGGTGATCGTGCGCTCGACGTCGGCCTTCGCGACCGGCTCGCGCTTCAGGCGTTCGATCAGCACGGTCGCCGCGTTGACGAAGCCCGGCGTGCAGTAGCCGCACTGGAAGCTGAAGTGCTCGAGGAACTTCTGCTGGATCGGCGACAGCTCGACCACTTCGCCCGCTTCGTTGCGCTTCGCGTGGCCTTCGACCGTGCGGATCGAACGGCCGTGGAAGAAGTGAGCGCCGGTGATGCAGGTGCGCATTTCCTCGCTCGTGCCGTCCGGCTTGTCGACGATCACGACGCACGCGTGGCAGATGCCCTGCCCGCAGCCGAGCCGCGAACCGGTGAGACCGGCGTACTCGTGCAGGAACTCGATCATCATCAGCCCTTCCGGCACCTGCATCGGGCCGACGGACTTGCCGTTGATGTTGATCGACAGCGACTTCTGCTGGAACCGGACGAGCGGACGCTCGACGGCGGCCGGCGCCGGCGCCGATGCCGGCGCAGCCGGCGCGGAAGGAACGGATGCCGGTGCGGCCGAAGCCGCGCTCGGCGCGGAAGCGCCGCCGGTCGCAGCGGCGCTGGCGCTCGCGGCCGAAGCCGCGGTTTGGGCGGTCGTCATGCGAGCACCTCCTGAATCTTTTGCGGGGTCACCGGCAGGTCGGTGAAACGATGGCCGATCGCGTGCGCGATGCCGTTCACGATCGCGCCGACGACGGGAATCATCACCACTTCGGCGACGCCCTTCGGCGGATCGGTCTCGGACAACGGCGGCAGCACGTCGCCCGTCTGCGTCCAGACAGCGACGTCGGACGCGCGCGGCAGCTGGTAACGGTTGAAGTTCCACGTGCCGTTGCCGGGGCCGTCTTCATACAGCGGCAGATACTCGTGCAGCGCGTGCCCGATACCCATCGCGAGACCGCCCTGCAACTGGCCCGACACGAGCTGCGGCGAAATCTGGTTGCCGCACTCCATGATCGAGTGGTGCGTGAGCAGATCGACCTTGCCGGTCGCTTCGTGCACGGCCAGCTCGACGAGCGTGCCGACTGCCGTGTAGTACGTGACGGCCGCATTGTTGCGGCTCGTCGGCGGGATGAACACGCGCTTGCGGTCCAGCACGCGATAGCCGTTCGCGGTCGGCGCCAGCGTGCCGCGCATCGCGGTGGCGCCGGCCGGTGCGGCCGTGCCGGGCACCGGGCCGTTGTCACCCGTCCTCGGCGCGCCGACACGCAGCGACAGCCCGTCGATCGGCAGACGCTCGACCGTGCCGCCCACTTCGAACTCGGCGTCGGTCCACTGCCAGCGGTTGAACACGTGCACGACGGCGCCGGTCGGCAGGCCCAGCGCATAGGCCTGCTTCGCGAGCTGTTCGAAGCTCAGCGGCTCGAGGCCGTCGGCGGTCAGCTTGCCGTCGACCCAGCGCGCGTCCTCGATGCGGATCGTGTACGGCGCGGCCTGGCCGCCGCCGAGGCCGCGCGTCCAGATCGACATCGCGGCCGGCCACAGGCCGTAGCGGAACACGGCGCGCGCGGCTTCGCGCGTGCTGTGCGTGAAGTAGTACGCGGAGTTCGTCGCGCTCGACGGCGACGCATAGCTCGGCGACCAGCGCGGGTTCGCGCTCAGGCGATCCTGGTCGGCCTGCGACATGATGTACGGATCGCCGCTGGTCTCGACCGGCAGGTCCGGCCATTCGGTCACGGCCACGCGCACGTCCGTTGCCGGACGGCCCAGCCATTTCGCGACCGCGACGGCCTGCGACGTCGACATCCCGGTGCCGATCTCGGCCGCCGTGTGCTGCAGCGACACCTTGCCGTTCTCGTCGAATTCGACCTTCGCGAACGACGCTTCCGCGCCCGTGCCGAAGTCCTTCTGCACGCATGCGAAGCCGACGCCGTAGCGCTTGCCCGGGTTCGCGGCCTCGTATTCGGCCTTGCGCGCCGCGCGGCGCGTCCACAGCGGATGCTGCTTCGAGCGCTCGAGCACCTCGTCGACGCGCAGCGCGCCGGCGGGAATCGCCCCCTGCGTGTTCTTCATCCCCGAACGCAGCGCGTTGCGCAGGCGGAAATCGATCGGGTCGATGTTCAGCTGCGCGGCGATCTCGTCGACCGCCATCTCGGTCGCCGCCATGCTCTGCAGCGTGCCGTAGCCGCGCGCCGAGCCGGCATCGATCGCGCGCGACGCGATCGCGACCGCGGCCAGGTCGCTCTTCGGGAAGTAGTAGATCGATTGCGCGGCCGTCGCCCCCACCATCGCCACCGACGGCGAGAAGTTCGAGCGCCCGCCGCCGTTCGCCTCGAAGTCGCCCTTGAACGACTGCAGCAGGCCCGTGTTGCGGTCCACCGCGATCCGGTAGTGCATCTTGAACGCGTGACGCTTCAGCGACGTCTGGAACTGCTCGTAGCGGTCGTTCGCGAAACGCACCGGGCGGCCGTCCGCGTACAGCGCGCAGACGAGGCCGTAGAACGGCACGTTGAAGTGATCCTTGGAGCCGTAGCCGACCGTGTAGCACGGATGCACGAACAGCTTCTTCACCGGGAAGCGGCACTTCGCGACCATCGCGGCCGCGTTCTCGGCCACTTCGAGCGGCGACTGGGTCGGCACGACGAGGTGCAGCGACTGCGTCGCGGCGTCGTACCAGCAGTTCGCGTTGTCCGGCTCGAGCGCGGACGTGTCGACCGACTGCGTGTTGTACTCGCGGTCGAACACGAGCCAGTCGGCCGACGGATGGTCGAGCTCACTGGCGATCTGGCCGGCGAGGAACATGCCCTGCTCGTCGAGCTTGCCGTGCTCCTTGCCGTCCGGCCACACCGGCAGGTGCTTGCGCATCATGCTCGGGAAGATCGGCGCGTCCTTCAGGCTCGAATAGACGTCGTCGTCATAGGCCGTCTTGCCGCCCACGCGCACGTAGCGGAAGGTGCCCCACGGATCGCGCTCGAGCGGGCCCGTGACCGCGCCGTAGCGGATCACGTCGTCGCGGAACTTGAGCGCGTTCTTCGCGAAGCGGAAGCGCGCGAAGTCGTGATAGATGAGGATCGCGACCGCATGGCCGAGATACGCGGGCGTCTTGCCCGCCGGCAGCAGCATGTCGTCGCCGTAGAACGTCGGGAACGCGACGCCGTCGCGCACGAGATCGTCGGCCGTGACCACGCGGTCCGGCTTCAGGTCGTCGCCGAGCAGCGACAGGTCGAAGCCTTCGTAGGTCCGGTCGGCCTGCGTGACGCGCAGGATCAGCGCATGCGACTGCTGCTGCGGCCAGTGCGGCATGTCGGCGGCGCGCACGTCACGGGCGAACACTTTCGAGCCCGTGACCTTCGCGATGCCGTCGATGCGGAATTGGGGGACGCCGGTAACGCTATCCCATTTGACGGGGGTGAGGAGTTTTTCTTCGAAGAGCGCCGCGAATGCGCGGCTGCCCAGGGGCGCGACATACACTGCGACGCCCGCCAGCACGCTGGCTTTCAGAAAACCCCGCCGTGACAGGCCGTGGTTTTTCATTTGGGGGGAACCTCCTGAGGCGGCTCGGACGGCGATCGGGTGTCGCGACGTTCGGAGCGGCGCGCATTCTGGCATTGTTTTTGATATATCGCCTATAGTATTTCTCGCATGAAATACTTATTGAATTTCTTATAACGGTATTCAGCCGGCCTGCGACAGTCGGTCGCGGATGTCGCTTCGACCGCGTCGCGTGCCCGTCTGCAGCGGTTTCGATCGTGTCGACCGAGCCCGCCGCGCACGGTGACCGGTCTCCCGCCGGTCGCCGAGCCGCATTCCGCGCACGGCGATGCTGCCCGGGCGCCGGCGAATGCGCAAGCCATGCGCGGGCGTGGTTGACGACGAGTGGCCGGCGCGGCGAGCGTTGCCACGGACCTCTCCGGGCATCCACACGGGCTCCCCGCGCCGCCCGTGTTTCATGGTAATGTCGTGCGCATCCGGCCTGGCCGGGCTTCCGCCATGTGCCGTGCGGTCGCCGCCAGCCATCGCGACATCACGCGACATCGTGTCGAGGTTAAAAACCATGGCAGTCAGGGCATCTCTCCTGCACTCCGTTCTCGCCACTCCACCCTCCGGCAACCACCGTGTGACGGCCGCGCTGCGCCCGTCGATGCTCGTTACGCTGTTCGAAGACGTCCGACCGATGGCGCTCTCCGGGCTCGCGAGCGGCTTCGTCGCGGTCGTCGCGCTGATCCGGCTGCAGCAGCTCTGGTGCCTCGCATGGCTGATCGTCGACGTCGGCCTGCTCTTCGCGCGGCTCTCGATCGCGCGTGCTTACACCATTCAACGCAACGACGGCGACGATCGTGCCGAATACTGGGCGATGCACTACGCGCCCGTGTCGCTCGTCGCGTGCTTCGTGCTCGGCCTCGGCGTGATGGGCTGCGTGCAGGCCGTCGACGTGGAGCTCGGCACGCTGTCGGTGATGGTCGCGGGCGGCGTGTTCGGCGGAATCGCGTCGCGCAATTCGGCACTCCCGCGGCTCGCGATGATGCAGGTCACGCTCGGCGTGCTGCCGATCGGCGTCGGTGCGCTGCTCGCCCACCGGCCGGGCGCGTGGCTGCTGCTGCCGCCGCTCGCGATCTATCTCGCCGCGATGCGTACGGTCGTCCAGCGTCACTATCGCGTGCTCGTCGCGCTGATCGCCGCGCGCCAGCGCAACGCCGAACTCGTCGCGCGCTTCGACGCCGCGCTCACCTACATGCCGCACGGCCTGTGCATGATCGACGGCGAGCACCGCGTGATCGTCGCGAACCGGCGCACCGCGCAACTGTTCGGCTCGCCGCGCGAGATCATGCTCGATACGCCGCTGCCTGCCGTCGTCGCGACGCTCGGTGCGAACGACGCGACCGATCCCGGCGGCGCCATTCTCGCCACGCAGTGCGAGCTCTGGCTGACCTGCGACGAACCCGCGCCGCTCGACGTCGTGCTCGCCGACGGCCGCCAGCTCGAACTGACACGCCACCGCGTGCCGGACGGCAACGCGGTGATCATCGTCGAGGATGTGACCGCGCGCCGCGAGACGGAGCAGCACATCCGGCATCTCGCGCGGCACGATGCGCTGACGGGCTTGCCGAACCGCCACGAGCTGCATGCCGAGCTCAAGCGGATGCTCGCGCGCCGGCCGCGCGCGCCGGGCCCGGCGCTCGCCGTGATGTATCTCGACCTCGACGGCTTCAAGGCGATCAACGACCGGTTCGGCCACCAGGCCGGCGACGACGTGCTCACCCAGGTCGCCGTGCGGCTCGGCAAGACGCTGCCGTCCGGCGAGCTGGCGGCCCGCATCGGCGGCGACGAGTTCGTGGTCGCGATCGACGACACGACGATGCACGCATGCTCGCTCCTCGCCGCGCGCATCATCCGGCAGATCTCGGCGCCGTACACGCTGTCGATCGGCGAGACGGTGAGCCTCGGGATCAGCATCGGCATCGCGCTCGACGACGGGCACGGCTCCCCCGACGAACTGATCCGGCAGGCCGACAGCGCGCTGTACGAAGCGAAGTCGGCCGGCAAGGGAATCTATCGCTTCTATTCGAGCGGCAGCAGCCGGGTCACGCCCGTCATCGCGAGCTGACGCGGCTGCGCCGCCCGTTTTCCCCGCCTCCGCTCCTTCCGACGATTCAATTCCGAAACGCTTTGCGCGGCCGCATGTGTCGTCGCGCGTTCGCGTGTCACGTGACGTGTTCCGTAACATCGCCGCTCGCCACCCGTCACGTTGGCTGCAGAAGCCTGCACGATCGAGGCAAAGCCAGGCTGTTCGAACCTGGCACTCTTATTGCTCCCTGTCAGGAAAACAGGTGTCAGGGAGACCCAACATGAATACCGTCGAAGTCCTCAGCCGCAGCGAAATCATCGACGAACTGGATGTGATCGACGGCGCATCGCTGATCCGCCGGCTCGTGTCCGAACGGCGTATGCCGGTGCCTGTGGCCGCGCGGGAAGCCCGATGCGTCGACAATCCGCCGCTCACGCTGTACGGCGCGTTTCGCCAGGGCATCGCCGATCACGGCGCGCGCCGCGAGAATCCGTATCGCGCCGGCAGCCGTTTCTGGGCACTGTGGGAAGAAGGACGTCTCGAAGCTGAAACATCGGGCCGGTAAGGCGGTGGCGCGCGCCGGCCCCGTCGCGGCAAGGGGCCGGCGCGAAACATCACGCCGGAATGCGGCCGGCGAGCGGCCATGCGTTCACCGCTGCAACATCGCACGGGGTTTCGCGTATCGGCTTTGCAACGCGCCCGTACGCATCCATGCGCGTGCCGCTTGACGGCGTTCGGCGGTGCGCACTCCCTGCGCGCCGCGCGGCAGTCGTTTCCCGATAAGATGGCGAATTCCGTTCATCGAACGATGCCGCCATGACCGCCTCTTCTTCCTCGCACCGCAATCCCATCCACTGCGAAATCGATCTCGACGCGCCAGGCAAGCACGCGGGCTACCTGCGGCTGCCGCATTCCGTGCACCGCTCGGCATACGGCTGGCTGCCGATCCCGATCGCGTCGATCCGCAACGGCGACGGCCCGGTCGCGCTCGTGATGGCCGGCAATCACGGCGACGAGTACGAAGGCCAGATCATCGTGTCGCAACTGATGCGCGAGATCGAGCCCGAGATGGTCAGCGGGCAGTTGATCCTGCTGCCGATGGCGAATTTCCCGGCGGCGGATGCTGGCCTGCGCGTGTCGCCGCTCGACGGAGGCAACCTGAACCGCAGCTTCCCCGGCGACCCGACCGGCACGCCGACGCAGATGATCGCCCACTACATCGAGCACGCGCTGCTGTCGCGCGCGAAGTATCTGGTCGACCTGCACTCGGGCGGCAGCTCGCTGCTGTACCAGGGCGGCAACATGCTCGCGATCGATCCGCTCGACGCCGACGAAGCGGCGAAGCTCAACGGGCTGCTGGTCGCGTTCGGGCTGGACAATGCGCTGCTGCACGCGCCGAATCCCGTGCATTCGGCATCGGCCGCGCGCCGCCAGGGCGCGATCTCGATCGTGACCGAACTCGGCGGCGCGGGCATGGCCGATCCGTCGCTGATCCGGATGGGCCGCCACGGGCTGCTGCACTACCTCGGCCATATCGGCCTGCTGCACGGCGCGCTCGTGCCCGATGCGCCGCCTACCGTCACGCGCTTCATGCGGGTCGACGGCGAGCGCCACTTCGTCTACGCGTACGAGCGCGGGCTGTACGAGCCGCTCGTCGAACTCGGCGACCAGGTGAAGGCCGGGCAGCCGGCCGCGTGGGTGCATTTCCCCGATACGCCGCTGCGCGAACCGGTGCTGCACCGCTTCAAGGGCGACGGCGAAGTGGTGTGCAAGCGCGTGCCCGCGCAGGTGCAGCGCGGCGATTGCCTGTTCCAGCTGGCTGAGTTGTCGGCGCCGCCGAGCATCGGCCAGACGGCCTAAATCCGGACCCATCTCCTTTCCCTGCTGCCTGCCGGTCATGGCGGACGGCATGCGTTCGCCATTAACCAACTTGGCAAATTAACTTACTTGGTTATGATCGCGGATGGAAAAGAGAACACCTCATTGCAAGCTGCCTCGCGTCAAGGCACTCGTCGAAACCGGCCAGGTCCGGCTAACGGCGAGTGCGGTACTCGGCGCCCGGCTATTGGGTTTCACGGAACGGGAGGCGCTCGATGTCGTGCTGTCGCTGACCGATCTCGACTTCCACAAGAGCATGACGACGTACGCCGACCACACGATCCGGCAGGACACCGATCTTTCACGGTGCGCGGCGACGTGTACCTGAAACTGACGGTGATCGACGATGTGGTGATCGTGTCTTTCAAGGAGCGGTGAACATGAAGTGCCCTGCATGCGGTGCCGCCAGGCTGGTCCGCGACACGCGAGACATTCCTTATACCTACAAGGGCCGGTCGACTGTCGTTCGCGACATCACCGGCGATTTCTGCCCGGCCTGCGGGGAATCGGTGCTGGATCTCGACGAGGCGACCCGTCTCGGCGAAGCGATCACCGAATTCAACAAGCAGGTGAACGCCACCATCGTCGACCCGAAGTACATCGCGAAGGTGCGCAAGAAGCTGAAGCTGGATCAGCGCGAGGCGGCCGAGCTCTTCGGTGGTGGAGTCAACGCGTTCTCCCGTTACGAAACGGGCAAGACGAATCCGCCGCTTGCCCTCGTGAAATTGCTGAAACTCCTGGATCGTCACCCCGATCTGCTCGCCGAAGTTCGAGCGGCATAGCCGCTCGCCTGTCGACGTCGCGCATGCGTCGAGCATCGGCTTCGACGCGTGCACGCCCCTCCCGCCCCCTTCACCC
>NZ_PTXM01000042.1:0-41278 GCF_004343765.1 Burkholderia sp. SRS-25 | reverse complement strand
TACCAGCGTCGTCGAAGGCATCAACAACACCATCAAGGTCATCAAGCGTCGGGCCTACGGGTACCGCGACGAGGAATACTTCTTCCTCAAGATCCGCGCCGCGTTCCCCGGTAATCCTCGATGAACCTTTTTTATTCCAGCGGGAGCGCTCGCGCGGCTGCGTCAGGCCGCCGTGACGACGAGCCGTTCCGGCGCGAGTACGCCGTTCGCCTTGCGAGCCACGCCGAGCAGCCGAGTAGCGTCATAGACGCGCACACGCTCACCCTCGGCCGCCTCGATCGGATCGAGCGCCGACAGCGGCAGACGCTGGCCGTGCAGGAACCGCTTCGCGCTGGTTTCATCGAGACGAACCAGCGGAAACGTCGACAGCAACGCGTCGACTGGCTGGAGCCACGCATCGCGCGACGCTTCGTCCGCATCGGACAGCGCATCGAGCGTCACCGCATGCTCGAGCGTCAGCTCACCGACGCCCGTGCGGCGCAGCATCGTCAGATGCGCACCACAACCGAGTGCCTCGCCGATATCCTCCGCCAGCGTGCGCACGTACGTGCCCTTGCTGCAGGTCACGCGAAACGTCACGTCGGGCACGTCGCACGCGAGCAGGTCGAGTGCGAGAATCGTCACGTTGCGGCCCTCGCGCTCGACGGTTTGCCCCGCCCGCGCATATTCGTACAGCGGCTTGCCATCTCGCTTGAGCGCCGAATACATCGGCGGCACCTGCACGATCTCGCCGGTGAAGCGCACGAGCGCGGCTTCCACCGCCGCGCGATCGCACTCGACCGGCCGCGTGTCGATCACCTCGCCTTCCGCGTCGCCGGTAGCCGTACGCTGGCCCAGACGCATCGTTGCTTCATAGGTCTTGTCCGCTTCGAGCAGATCCTGCGAGAACTTCGTCGCCTCGCCGAAGCACAGCGGCAGCAGGCCCGAAGCCAGCGGATCGAGCGTGCCGGTGTGACCGGCTTTCTTCGCGAGCAGCAAGCGCTTCGCGCGAATCAGCGCGTCGTTGCTCGACAGGCCGACGGGCTTGTCGAGCAAGAGGACGCCATCCAGCACGCGCCGGGGCACGCGCGGACGTTGGGATGCTGCAGTCGTCATAGGTCGAGCTCAGTCGTCCTTGGCGGCCGCGTCGGCCTCGTCGTCATCCTTCGCGCGCGTCGAGTTCGCTTCCTTGATCAGGCGCGACATTTCCACGGCCTTCTCGATCGTCTGGTCGTAGTGGAAATGCAGCGTCGGCACCGTATGGATGTGCAGGCGCTTGAACAACAGGTTGTGCAAGTGACCCGACGCGTGGTTCAGCGCTTCCTGCGTCTTGTCCGGATCGCCGGTCAGCGCGGTGAAGTAGACCTTCGCATGTGCGTAATCCGGCGTGAGCTCTACGCTCTGGATGGTCACGATGCCGATGCGCGGGTCTTTGACCTCGCGCATGATGAGTTCGGACAGATCGCGCTGAATCTGGTCAGCGATCTGCACGTTGCGATTGGGGGAAGTACGTTTCCTGGACATGATCGATCCGTGATCCGTTTATCAGGATAAAGCGGCGGCCAGTGTTGGCACGCCACCATGAAAATGGGCGGGACAGGCCCAAGCCTGCCCCGCCCATGAGCCGATGCGCGAGGGTTACAGCGTACGCGCGACTTCGGTCACTTCGAAGACTTCGAACTGGTCGCCTTCGACGATATCGTTGAAATTCTTCACCGACATACCGCACTCGAAGCCTTGCTTCACTTCCTTCACGTCGTCCTTGAAGCGCTTCAGCGATTCGAGTTCGCCCGTGAAGATCACGACGTTGTTGCGCAGCACGCGCACCGACGACGAGCGCTTGACGACACCGTCCGTCACCATACAGCCGGCGACTGCACCGATCTTCGGTACCTTGAAGACCTGGCGCACCTCGACCATGCCGGTGATGACTTCGCGCTTTTCCGGCGCCAGCATGCCCGACATCGCCGCCTTCACCTCATCCACTGCGTCATAGATGATGTTGTAGTAACGGATGTCGATGCCATTCGATTCGGCCAGCTTGCGCGCCTGTGCATCCGCACGCGTGTTGAAGCCGATGATGACAGCCTTCGATGCCGTTGCGAGGTTGACGTCGTTTTCGCTGATGCCGCCCACCGCGCTGTGCACGATCTGTACGCGCACTTCGTCGGTCGACAGCTTGAGCAGCGATTGAACGAGTGCTTCCTGCGAGCCCTGCACGTCCGCCTTGATGATGAGCGGCAGGTTCTGCACTTCACCTTCGCCCATCTGCTCGAGCATGCTTTCCAGCTTCGCGGCCTGCTGCTTCGCAAGCTTGACGTCGCGGAACTTGCCCTGACGGAACAGTGCGATTTCTCGCGCCTTGCGCTCGTCCGGAAGCACGATCACTTCTTCGCCCGCGCCCGGCACTTCCGACAGACCCTGGATTTCGACCGGGATCGACGGGCCAGCTTCCTTCGTCGGCTTGCCGTTCTCGTCGAGCATCGCGCGCACGCGGCCGTAGGCCGTACCCGCCAGCACGACGTCGCCTCGGTTCAGCGTACCGGACTGCACCAGGATCGTCGCGACCGGGCCCTTGCCCTTGTCGAGCTTCGCTTCGATCACAATGCCCTTGGCCGGCGCCTCGACCGGTGCCTTCAGTTCCAGCACTTCGGCTTGCAGCAGCACGTTCTCGAGCAGATCGTCGATACCCGCGCCCGTCTTCGCCGAAACCGGCACGAACGGCGAATCGCCGCCGTACTCTTCCGGCACGACGCCTTCCGCGACCAGTTCCTGCTTGACGCGATCGAGATTCGCGTCCGGCTTGTCGATCTTGTTGATCGCGACGACGATCGGCACGCCGCCTGCCTTCGCGTGGGCGATGGCTTCCTTCGTCTGCGGCATCACGCCGTCGTCGGCTGCCACCACCAGCACCACGATGTCGGTCGCCTTCGCGCCGCGTGCACGCATTGCCGTGAACGCTTCGTGACCCGGCGTATCGAGGAACGTGATGACGCCGCGCGGCGTTTCGACGTGGTATGCGCCGATGTGCTGCGTAATGCCGCCCGCTTCGCCAGCCGCAACCTTCGCGCGGCGGATGTGGTCGAGCAGCGAGGTCTTGCCGTGGTCGACGTGACCCATGACCGTGACGACCGGCGGACGCGGCAGTTGCTCCGCATCGGTACCCGTTTCGCCTTCGACGAGCAGCGCTTCCGGATCGTCCAGCTTCGCGGCAACCGCGCGGTGGCCCAGTTCCTCGACGATGATCATCGCCGTTTCCTGGTCCAGCACCTGGTTGATCGTGACCATCTGGCCCATCTTCATCATCACCTTGATGACTTCGGAGGCCTTGACCGACATCTTGTGCGCGAGATCGGCAACCGACACGGTTTCCGGCACGTGAACTTCACGGACGATCGGCTCGGTCGGCGCCTGGAACGTGGAGCTGTCCTGGTGACGGCCGCGACCCTTCGGGCCGCCGCGCCAGCCGCGGTCGACGCCACCGCTCGAATCGCCGCGCGTCTTGATGCCGCGACGCTTCGACGCGTCGTCCTGCCAGCCGCCCTTGCCTGCGCCCGGCTTCTTGTTGCGGTCGCCCGCGCCTGCCGGCGCAGTCGTAGCCGGCGCTGCAGCACCGGCCGGCTTCTTCACGGCCGGACGCGCCTGCGCACCTTCCGGCTTTGCCGGCTTGTGCAGCGTGCCCTTCGCTTCGGCCGGCTTCGGCGGCTCGACCGGCTTCGGCGGCTCGACTGCCTTGACCACGGCCTTGCGCGGCGTGTTCATCATCTCGCGAATCGCACGCGCTTCGGCTTCTGCCGCCGCACGACGCTTGCTGATCTCTTCCTGCTCGGCGCGCGCCTTGTCCGCCGCCTCGCGGGCAGCGTCTTCAGCCTTCTTCGCCGCTTCACGCTGAGCCGCACGTTCGGCGGCTGCGCGTGCTTCGTCCTGCGCGGACTGCGTGCTCGCCGCCTCCTGCTGCTCGGCTGCAGCAGCCTGCTGTGCGGCTGCCTGCTGCTGTGCCGCCACAGCTTCGGCCGCAGCACGCTTCGCCGCTGCCTCTTCCTCGGCGCGACGACGCTCGGCTTCGGCCGCTTCCTCGCGGGCGCGGCGCTCTGCTTCCTCGCGCTCGAGACGTTCCTGACGCTCGCGAAGCTCCTGCGCCTGCTTCTCGAGCAGCTCGGCCTCGCGGCGCGCTTCTTCTTCACGACGCTTCAGATCCGCATCGTCGTCCGCTTCGGCGACCTGCGCCTGACCCTGCTCCGCACCCTCGCTCACGTCGTCGCGCTTGACGAACGTACGCTTCTTGCGGACCTCGACCTGAATGGTGCGAGCCTTGCCCGTCGCGTCAGATTGCTTGATCTCCGACGTATGCTTGCGGGTCAGCGTGATCTTGCGCTTGTCGCCGTCGGTTGCGCCGTGCGACTTGCGCAAATGATCGAGCAGACGCGCCTTGTCCGTTTCGGACAGCGCATCGTCTTCACTCGCTTTCTGGACGCCCGCTGCCTGCAGCTGTTCGAGCAGCACACCAGCAGGCATTTTCAGTTCCGCGGCAAATTGGGCTACGTTGTTACTCGCCATTCATTCCTCTTAGTGCAAGGACCGATTCCTTGCGGTTAGCATCGGGTCAGGCCATACGGCCGCCATCAAATCAGTGCGCCATGGTCATTTCTCACTGGAACCAGTGTTCACGTGCTTTCATGATCAACGCCTTAGCGGCATCCTCTTCCATCCCGGTCATGTCGACCAGTTCATCTACAGCCAGCTCGGCGAGATCGTCGCGCGTCTGCACGCCGTGTTCGGCCAGCTTCGCGAGCAGCTCCGGCGTGATGCCGTCGAGGCTCTTGAGATCCAGCGCTGCGTTCTCGACCTTTTCTTCGTTCGCGATGGCCATCGTCAACAGCGCGTCGCGTGCGCGGTTGCGCAGTTCGTGCACGGTGTCCTCGTCGAACGCCTCGATTTCGAGCATTTCGTTGAGCGGCACGTACGCGATCTCTTCCAGGCTCGTGAAGCCTTCGTCGATCAGGATGTCGGCAACTTCTTCGTCGACGTCGAGACGCGCCATGAACAGTGCACGCAGCCGGTCGCGCTCTTCACCCTGCTTCAGGGCGGATTCGTCCGGCGTCATGATGTTGATCTGCCAGCCGGTCAGTTCGCCTGCAAGACGAACGTTCTGACCGCTGCGGCCAATCGCGACAGCCAGCTCGTTCTCGTCGACGACGACGTCCATCGAGTGCTTTTCTTCATCGACGACAATCGATTGGACAGCTGCCGGCGCGAGCGCGCCGATCACGAACTGGGCGGGATCCTCCGACCATAGCACGATGTCGATGTTTTCGCCACCGAGCTCGTTGCGTACGGCCTGCACGCGGGAACCGCGGATGCCGACGCAGGTGCCGATCGGATCGATCCGCTTGTCGTATGCGATGACGCCGATCTTCGCGCGCACGCCCGGGTCGCGGGCAGCCGCCTTGATCTCGAGCAGGCCCTGCTCGATTTCCGGCACTTCCATCTCGAACAGCTTCATCAGGAACTCGGGCGCCGTACGCGACAGCTCGATCTGCGGGCCGCGCGCAGTGCGGTCGACCTTCGCGATGTAAGCGCGCACGCGGTCGCCCACGCGCAGGTTTTCCTTCGGGATCAGCTGATCGCGGCGCAGCAGCGCCTCGACACGGCCCGATTCGACGATGAAGTTGCCCTTGTCGAGGCGCTTCACCGTACCCGTCATGATCTTTTCACCACGCTCGAGGTAGTCGTTCAGGATCTGCTCGCGCTCGGCATCGCGCACCTTCTGCAGGATCACCTGCTTGGCGGCCTGCGCGCCGATGCGACCGAACTCGATCGACGGAACGGGTTCCTCGACATACTCGCCGACTTCGACGTCGGGCTTCTGCTCACGTGCTTCGAACAGCAGGATCTCGCGATCCGGCTCCTGCAAGCCTGCCTCGTCGGGCACGACGAGCCAGCGACGGAAGGTTTCGTGCTCGCCGCTTTCGCGATCGATATGGACGCGGATTTCGGCGCCTTCGTCGAACAGCTTCTTGGAAGCGGACGCGAGCGCAGCCTCGAGGGCGCCCAGCACCACATCCTTGTCGACGTTTTTCTCGCGCGCCAGCGCATCCACCAGCATCAACACTTCGCGACTCATTATTTGCGGCTCCTAAAGTCAACTTGCGGAATCAGGCGGGCTTTGTCGATATCGGCCAGCGTGAAATCCAGCATGGCTGCCTCGCCCTTCTTCCCCTCAAATTCCAAACCGATCGTTTCGCCATTCGGCGCGTGCAGAATGCCCCGGTACGTCTTGCGCCCGTCCAGCGGCTTTTTCAAGGTCACGGAAACTTCGCTGCCGGCGAAGCGCTCGAAGTCGGCCAGCTTCTTCAACGGGCGGTCGAGCCCCGGGGACGAGACTTCGAGCCGTTCGTAATCGATATTTTCGACCGTCAAGACGTGCTGGAGCTGACGCGTAACCTTTTCGCAATCTTCGAGCGAGATGCCGGCAGGCTGATCGATGTAGATGCAAAGCATGCCGCGCCCGGTGCGCTCGAGTTCCACCAGCTCGTAGCCGAGCCCGGTGACCGTGGTTTCTATCAGTTCCGTCAGTTGCACAGTGTCCTCTCAGGTGTTCGCGCCCGCCGCTCGCGATTACACCCGCGGGCGCGCGCCTTAGCCGGCGCAGGAAGCGCTACCCGAGATGCCTAACCGTTTCAGCAAAAAAAAATGGGCGGAACGCCCATCTTCTTACTGGTGGTCGCACCTGAGCCGCACATTGAATCCGTACGCCCAGCGACTCCGCGATTATAGCGATTTTTGGCGCAAACGCCAAGCCAGCCGGTAAAAGCAGCGCGTCGGCTGCCTTTACGGACCGAAAATGCGAAATCGGGCTGGTCGGTCGACCGGCGCATTCCGCCGCGCCGGTAATCGGCATTGCTGCGGCACGCGGCATGGATACAGCCGAAATCATCGGCGCGATGCGTCGTGCCGGCAAAAACCGGCCGGACGCCGATCGAACCGGCACGCCGGCGGCGCTACGCCGCCGTGCGCCAACAGACGCTTAGCGGCCGCGCGTGCGACTGCGCTGCGGACGCTGGCCACCGCGCGCGCCGCCGCCGTTACCGGCGCCGTCCGCGCGATTGCCGTTCGGATTGCGATTGCCGCCGCCCTTGCTGCCGCCGCGCTTGCCGCCCGCGCCATCGCGCTTCGGGCCTGCGCCATACGACGCGCGATTGCCGTCGACATCGCGACCACCGCCGGTGCGGTTGCCGTCACGGCCGCCGCCCGCTCGGTTGCCATCGCGGCCACCGCCCGCGCGGTTGCCGTAGCCCGACGGCGCAACCGGCAGGCTGCCGTAGCCGCTCAGGCCCGGCAGACCCGGCCCGCCGCGTCGACCACCACCGCGACGCGGCTGGTCGAGTTGTCCGTGCGTCGTCAATACGGGCTCGCGATTGATGAAGCCCATCGACGTCTGCATCGGATCGGGCTGGCGACGCTCGGCCGGAGCGGCACTGCCGCGCTTGCCCTTCTCCTCGGATGGCGCCTTCAGACCAACGGTCGCCATCAGCTTGCGCACCTGCGCGTCGTCGAGCTCTTCCCAACGGCCGCGCTTCAGGCCGCGCGGCAGCGGAATCGGGCCGTGACGCGTACGGATCAGCCGGCTCACCATCAGGCCGACCGCCTCGAACATCCGGCGCACTTCGCGGTTGCGGCCTTCGGCCAGCGCGACGTGATACCAGTGGTTCGTGCCTTCGCCGCCGCCATCACGGATGCGCAGGAAATTCGCCGGACCGTCGTCGAGCTCGACGCCGTGCAGCAGCTTCTGCCGCATGCCTTCGGCCAGCTCGCCGACGACGCGCACCGCGTACTCGCGCTCGACGCTGTAACGCGGATGCATGAAGCGGTTTGCGAGGTCGCCGGAAGTCGTCAGCATCAGCAGACCTTCGGTATTGAAGTCGAGGCGGCCCACCGCGAGCCATTTCGCCGTCTTCATCGGCGGCAGGCGGTCGAACACCGACGGCCGGCCTTCCGGATCCGCGTGACTGACGATCTCGCCCGTCGGCTTGTGGTACAGCAGCACGCGCGGCGGCTTGTTCGGCAGCTTGCGCTTGACCGGCTTGCCATTGATCCGCACCTGGTCGGTCGGCATGATGCGCTGGCCAATGTGCGCGGGTTCGCCGTTCACCGACACGCGGCCGGCGACGATCAGCTCTTCCATTTCGCGGCGCGAGCCCATGCCCGCTTCCGCCAGCACCTTGTGAAGCTTCGGCGCGTCGTCGTCCGGCGACAGCACGCGCTTGTTCGCCGGCTGGCTACGGCCGCGACGCAGCATGGGCGCACGCACGCCGCTACCGCCCGCGGAGTTGTCCGCGTCGAATGCCGGCGACGTCACGTAGGCGAACAGCTCATCCTGGGACGCATCGCCTTCCACCTTTGCCACGCCGCCCTCAGCCTTCGGTGCGCTGCCGCGACGCCCCTGGCCGCCTTGGGCGCCCTGAGCCTTGGCTGCGCCTTCGCGCTTGGCCGCCGGCTTGCGAGCACCCTTGGCTCCACCTTCCTTGCGCGGCGCACGCGTCGGCTGCTGCACTTCATTGGCCTCGGCCGGCTGCGCGTCAGCGCCTTCGCCGCCCTGCGGCTCGCCTTCAGCGCCCTTCGACTTGGCTGCCGCGCGACGCCGCGCGATCAGGCTGCGCGGGCCCCGCCGCAAACCGCGGCGGGGACGCTCGTCACCGCCCTCGGCCGAAGCGCCCTGCTCCGGTGCATCGTCGGCACGCGCTGCCTGCACGGCAGGCGCGGACGATTCAATATCGTGGATATCTGTCAAAACAACCTCAAAATGTCAGGTCTCGCGCCCGGCGCGGGCGCGGCAAGAAATTGGCCGCGATCAGGCGCGACGCTGTTCAGGTTCTGCTTCGTCGTCCGGCAGCGCATCGGCACCGATGGGTGCACTGGCGCTTCGCACGGCATCGGCGAGACTGTCGGACGTGTCGTCCAGCATCTCGTCGTCCGCAGGACGGGAACGGGGGGCGTCGGCCTGGCCAGCCTCGCCGGTCATGTCGCCGGCCGCTTCCGCTCCGTCTCCGGCAGCAACGTCGGCAGCCGGCTTGCGATCTTCCTCGCTCCAATCCGCATGCAGCGGCTCGCGGTGCACACCGGCTGGCACTGCTTCGGCGCCAGCCTGTTCCATTTGTTCCGTTTGCCCGCGAACAACATCGAGCGTATCGCGGCTCGCGATTTCATGCGTCGACGCGACATCCGCTGCGGGATCATCCGGCAATCCTGCCGATTGACCGGCGGACGCCTCATCCGTTTGCGCCACGTCACCCGTTGCGTCATCGGCAAGCGGCGTACCCTCGTCGAAATCCATCGCCTGCTGCGCCAGCAGCGCGGCCTCGATGTTCGCGGCCGGCTCTTCGAGCGCAGGCAGATCATCGAGCGCTTTCAGGCCGAGGTCGTCAAGGAACTGCTTGGTTGTCGCATACAGCGCCGGGCGCCCCGGCACGTCGCGATGACCGATCACTTCGATCCAGCCGCGATCCTCGAGTTGCTTCACGACCTGCGTATTGACCGTCACGCCGCGAATCTCTTCGATGTCGCCGCGCGTGACAGGTTGCCGGTACGCGATGATCGCGAGCGTTTCGAGCACCGCACGCGAATATTTCGGCGGCTTCTCAGGATGCAGGCGATCCAGATAGTGACGCATCGCCGGCTTGCTCTGGAAGCGCCATCCGGTCGCCAGCGCCACCAGTTCAACGCCGCGGCCGGACCAATCCTGTTTCAGATCTTCGAGCAACGTGCGGACCGTGTCAGCCGACACGCCGTCGGCAAAGAGCTTGCGCAAATCGCCGAGTTTCAGCGGTTCCTGCGCGCAGATCAAAGCAGTCTCGAGGACGATCTTCGCCTCTTGGGTATTCATGCAGCTAGGCCAGACCCTGTGGTCAAACGAACCGGATCAACAAACAGACGAAAGGAACGGAAGACGCGCTCGCCCGATTCTGATCGGTCATATTGATGGGAGCACGAACCGGGGGCGGCGTACCAACTTCAGGCCAGGCCCAAACCGGACGGAACAGCACGGCTCAACGACGGAACCGCGTGACTGAGCGCCATATTACGCAAAATTGCCCGGTGCGTAAAGATGAGCCGAACGGGATGCCGCCGGCGCGCCGTGCCCGCTCCGGCCCCGCTTCAACGGCCAGCCGCAAAGCGCGCGAGGAACCGCCGCAACCGCTCGACACCCGCATCGAGGCGTGCCGGATCGCACGCGTAGCACCAGCGCACGAACCCTTCCCCCTCCGGGCCGAATGCACTCCCGGGCGCGAGGCCGAGCCCCGCTTCGCGCACCAGCGTCTTGCAGAACGCGAGGCTGTCTGACGCGCCCGGCAGGCGCAGAAACAGGTACATCGCGCCCGGCGGAGGCGGCACCTCGACACCCGGCAGGGTGCGCAGCGCGGCGACTAGGTGATCGCGCGCATCGCGCAGCGCCGCGACGAACGACCGCACGAACGACTCGCCATCGCGCAGCGCGACCTCACCCGCGGCCTGCACGAAGCCCGGCGCGCAGGACGTGTTGTATTCGACGAGCTTCGACAGGTCAGCCATGACCGCTGCCGGCGCGACAAGCCACCCCAGACGCCAGCCCGTCATCGCCCATGCCTTGGAAAACGAATTCACGACGACGACCCGCTCGTCGCGCGATGCGATGTCGAGGAACGATGGCGCGCCGTGCGCGTCGTCGGCGTCGAAAGCGAGCCGCTCGTACACCTCGTCGGCAACCAGCCAGATGCCGTGGCGGCGGCAATGGGCGAGCACGGCTTGCTGGTCGTCGCGCGACATCGTCCAGCCGGTCGGATTGTTCGGCGAGTTGATCAGCAGCATCCGCGTATCGGGCTTCAGCGCCGCAAGCAGCCGCCCGACATCGAGCTGCCAGCCCGCATCGCCATAGCCGAGCGGCACGCATTCGACCTGCGCCCCCAGGATCTTCGGAATCTCGACGAGATTCGGCCACAGCGGCGTGACCGCGACGACGCGCTCGCCCGGACCAACCAGCATCTGCGCGACCAACATCAGCGCGCTCACGCCCGAACTCGTCACGGCCACGGTGTCGGCCGCCGTCGCACCGTGCCGGGCGCTGACGTAGGACGCGATCGCGTCGCGCAGCGGCGCAGTGCCGAGGTTGTGCGTGTAGAAGGTTGCGCCATCGCGCAGCGCCGCCGCCGCCGCGTCGCGGATGAAATCCGGCGTCACGCGATCGGATTCGCCGAACCAGAACGGCAGCATGTCCGGCACGCCAAAGCCGGCGTTTGCCACTTCCCGGATCAGCGACGGACGCAACGCGTGCACTGCGTCGCGGGCCGCCGGCGAGCGAGCCGCCGGCGAGCCGGCCACCGGAAGAGAATCTGCGGGATGCACCATCGAGAGCCACCGTCGAGGAACACGATCCGCGTAGTGTACCGACCCGCAAGCAGGGCCGGCGCAGGTCCATCCGCATCAGTCGAGGTCCTCTGCCCTCGCCGGCATCTGCCGCACGAGTTCCCAGATCGCCTGCGCAGCGGGCGACAACGACCGGTCGCGGCGGCGCACGAGTTCGACCGTGCGTTCGGTGCGTGGGGTGAGCGGTCGGGCGACGAGCGTCGAGCCGGCAGGTAAAGGCAGCGACAGCCACGGCTGCACACTCACACCGACACCGGCCTCGACGAGTCCGAACACGGTCGCCGAATGCCCGAGCTCCTGCATGACCGTCGCATTGACACGATGGGCGGCCAGCGCGGCATCGATCAGCGGCCGGCTTCCCGATGCATGATCGAGGAGTACGAGGCGCTCACCGTCCAGCGCCGTCCAGGGCACCTCGGCACGCGCCGCGAGCGGATGGTCAGCGCGCGCGACCAGGCAGAACGAATCGGTCATCAAGGATTCGCAGACGAGGTCGGCCACCGCAAGCGGACCGATCACGACGCCGAAATCCACCTCGCTCGACTTCACCTTGCGCAACACGTCGCTCTGCACGTCGTCGCGCAAACCCAGCGTCACGAACGGAAACTGGCGCTCGCACGACGCAACCACGCGCGGCATCAGCCGGCACGCGATCGTCGGACTGGCCGCAACGATCACGCGCCCACGGCGCTGCTCGCCGATCTCGCGAATCTCGCGCAGCGTGTCGTCGAGATCGTCGAGCAGACGGGACACGCTCGCGATCAGGTTCGCACCGACATCGGTCAGCTGCACGTCGCGCGTCGTGCGGTCGATCAGCTTCAACCCGAGCTCGGCCTCGAGCTCGCGCACGCAGCGACTGACCGCGGACTGCGTGAGCCCGATCTCATCGCCCGCACGACTGAAGCTCTTGAGCCGCGCTACCTCGATGAAGACGCGAAGCTGGCGCAGCGTAACGTTCATTTCCCGACCTCATCAATCGTCGATATCGATGCAGGATTTTAATGCGCGATCCGGCTCCGAGGTACGAATCAGGCACCTGCCCCACATGTTTCGCTGCGGTGCAATACATCCGCGAACGCACGTGGTGCGGGCGAACTGCACAAGATTGGTGATTGTCCCGATTTGCTGGCGGGTTATTTTGGCGTCTTATACGCCCCTAGCTGACTTAGCCGTTAGCTCGCTGCCAAGCGGCTCTCAAGGGGATTACCTCCGACATGGCACGCTTCGTGCATTACCTGACGCACAGGGCGCAGGTTTCGTCGGACGGAAGAGCAGAAACGCCGCTGCCGGCCAACCGGACGCCCCCACCCGGCACTCGACGATCGAGTGCTTGAAGAGTGCGCGGCGCAGGGCAGCGCACCGGAGTTAGCTTCGCTGAGGTGAGGACATGATGCTGTTCGACGATTTGAGAGATAACGAGTGGGCGCTGGTCGAGGGTCTGTTTTGCTCGGAACCCGCACGGAGTGAGCGGCGCGGCCGCCCCCGCGTGGAAGCCCGCTCGGTAGTGAACGCCGTGCTGTGGGTGTTGTCGACGGGTGAAGGCTGGTCGAAGCTGCCGGGCCGCTATCCGTCGCCGCCGACTTGCCGCCGTCGCTTCGACGAATGGCAGGCGGACGGCACGCTCGCCGAAATCGTGAAGCGACTCGGCACGAGCGGCCGGCAGATCTCCTTGCGCGGGCGCATCGGCGCAAGCGCTGCGAAGCCGCCCGCACCGCCGAGCCGCGACCGGCTGCGCGGCGCCTTCTGGACCAATCCGGAATCCTGGCGCGCACCTGTCAAGATGGCGTAACGAATGCTCGATCGGGCGGCTTCGGCCGCCCGGTTTCTTTCAGCGACGCGACCTGATCGCGACGCCCGCGTTGCCGTCGATTACCGCTGTCGTGCCGCGATACATCTATTTACCAATATTTACAGCAAGCCTGCACTCCCACGCTTACCTTAGCGAAATATCAACAGGCCGCGTCGACGGCTTGAAGGGAGCCCCCGCCATGAAACCAATGTCACTGCTCGTTGCATGCGGCATTGTCATCTCCGTGGCGTTGTCCGCTCCAGCCCACGCCGACGATCGCGTGAAGCCGCCCCATCGCCAGCAGGATCATCGGAACACCCTCCGCCAGCCGCCGTCCGTCAACCCGCCCAGCCGGCAAACCGTGCCGCGTGGCGACCTGCGCGGAGACATCGCCAGCAACGCGCGAGCGCGCATCGGCTCGCAGCCGACCGACGTACCGCGTCATCCGTAGTCCTGCCAATTTCGGGATTTCGCCAAAGAAAATGCCTGCGTTCGGGAACTGCGCCGCGCGCGACGAGTCACAACGTTGCCATGAGCACAGCGTGGCAACAGCAAAAGTATCCGGTACGCCCGTATCCTCGCGATACGGGCTTTTTTTTGGGTATCGCCAGCCGCGCGGCGATGCGCGTGACGGATGATCTGCCGCTACAGGCGGCTTTCGAGAATCGCCACGGCACTCGCTTCGCTCAATGCGTAGTCGGCCATGCGGCGATCGGTCCAGGAAAGTAATTTCTCGTCGCGCTCGAGGCGCGAGAATTCGGCTCTGCCGCTTTCGGTCAGCACGGCAATGTCGACCGGCGCATGGAAGCCTGGTGCGGGGGCAACGGTCTTCTGCCTGACCGTGTCCATCAGCCCGAGCGAACGGAGATACTCGAACACGCCCGGGCGGCGCGCCCACGGTACCTGGCGGTACTGCACTCGTCTCAATGCGTCGAGCACCGCTTCGTTGGAATACGTGGCCATCTCGATTCTTTCTTAAAGTGCAGCGACAATGCGAAGCGGCGCGCCGGGCGGCGTCTCCGCCCGCCTATACCGCCACCGATTCTGGACGCCGACGTTCGGCGTCGCGTCAGGGCCGGATCGTCAGCCGTCCATAAAAAGACACCATACCCCAATCAAATTGATTCTGTTCGATTCATTTGTACTTCTCTTCATCTGTTTCATGCTCTGCCGCAAGCGGCGACGAATCATCGCGATCGCCGCCGTTGCGCTGTTCTGGCTGCTCGCGACAGGCTGGCTCGCAGCCCCGCTGATCGCCTGGACCGAGGCGGGCGTCACCCCCGTCGAGCACCCGGACATGCATGGACGAACCACACTGATTCTCATCGGCGCAGGTACGAAGCGCACCGACTCCGGGCTGCGGCCGCCACCTGACGGCACCGCCCGCATCCAAAAGGTCGCAGCGCTCTACCGCACCTGCCGGCAGCAAGCCGACCACTGCACCGTGGTGATGTCGGGCGGCGATCCGCAGCATCACGGCGAAACCGAGGCTGCCGTATACGGGCGCCAGCTCGTCGCCGAAGGTGTCGCGCCCGCGGACCTCGTTCTGGAACCGGATAGCCGCACAACCTACGAAAACGCGAAATTCACTGCATCTATACTACGCCCACAGTATGACGACGCACGCATTCTCGTCACTTCGTCATACCAGATGCGCCGCGCGCTGCTCGATTTCCAGCGGTTCGGGATCGATCCGCAGCCCGTTTATGCGAATCGCCGGCGTGCACAAACAGGCTGGCTGCCGCGCTGGTGCAATGTAGTCAATGCCGAGCAGGCATTGCACGAACTGGTCGGCATCGCGCAGTTCCATGTCTATCGATGGCTCGGGTGGTTCTGACGGCTCCGGGGAAACCGGAGCGGAAATGACTGCGGCGGCGACGATGGCAGGCGCGTGACGAGGGGTGCGAAGTGTTGCGCGACTTCAACGGGGCCTTGCGTAGCGCCACGATCCGATGCACATTGATCCGTCACTTTTGTTACACTCGACACGCACTCGATTGCAGTCGCCAGACAAAACGGCAACACTCGGGTTCATCACCACTTAGCGGAGGTAAAGCAATGAAGAAGACGTCCCTGGCTATCCTGGTAGCGATGTCGGCGCTGACTGGCGCAGCGTATGCGCAAGAGAGCACGGAAATCAAGACGATTACCGATCCGGCCAAGATCTCCGAGATCGAGCAACGCGCACAGGCGCTGCAGCAGCAGCAAGCGGCTGAAGCCGCTAAGCCGGCGGTGCAGGAAGAGCATCACCACGGCAAGAAGGCTGCTCACCACAAGGCAGCTGCGAAGAAGGCCGGCAAGAAGGCTGCCAAGGCTGCAGACGCTGCCAGCCAGTAAGTTTGGCGGCACCGCACAAGCGAAAAGCCGAATCCGGGCAACCGGGTTCGGCTTTTTTGGTTGCGGTGCCCGTGCGCTGTGCTAAAGTCGCGCACCGAAATTTTCCACCCGTGCGCACCCCGGTGCGGAGGACAGCATGAGCAACATTCAACTCGACATCGAGTGGACCGAAGCCGCCACTCGCCAGATCAAGCAACTGATGCCCCGCGGCTCGGCTGACGCGTTCCTCGCGCTGCCGCCGATTGAGTGCCTGCCGATGGAGGGCGACGTGCTTTTCCTCGGCCCGCAAGGCAAGCAGCAGCCGTTCATCGTCGCCGAGCGCCAGTACCATCACGACGGCGACGCCGACTGGACGATCATCCTGATCCTCGACGTACCCAACACGTCGCACTGACGCACGCCGCGACCGGACGTGTCCGGTCGCCCCACCCGGCTCAGACGAGCTTCGACAGCACGCGGATTTCGGAACGCTCGATCCAGTCCGCGGCCGCTTCCCGATAAGCGAGAATGTGCGCAGAACGCGCATGAGTAGCCAGCGCCTCCTCGCTTTCCCAGCGCTCGACGAATACGAATCGCGCCGGTTCCTTCAGGTCCCGATGCAGGTCGTACTGCAACGCTCCTGCTTCGTTGCGGGTCGGCTCGACGATCGCTTCGAGCTGGGCACGCAACTTCTCCTCGGCGCCCGGCTTTGCCACGATCAGCGCCACGACTGCAATTTCCGCCATTCCCGCCTCCCCCTCATCCGGAAAAGTCCGAGAATACGCGAATCGCGCATTAGCTGCGCCGGCACGGTATCGCACGACAGCCCCAAAAAAAATAGCCCGCGCTTCAGAGAAGCGCGGGCGAAACCGTCGCCCTACGAGGATAGGCGACGGGGCCATCGAGATCCGCACGCTGGCGCGGATCGTCATCAGTTGCGCCGACGCTTGTCGCGTCGACATTCGAAGACATCGATATCGTTGATCGAGCGCTCGCGGCGCACCTCCGATATCTGACGTCACCCTCCCTGTTTCAACAATTCCAACATATAAAGCAGGTTGCGTGCCAAGTGTCACAAACCGACCACCCCATTGATTTATAAGGACAAATTTTTGGCCGTCGACGATGCGACATGGGTTTTCCCGCCGTAACGCGCGGATGTTACGTAACGTCACGAGGAGGGACCGAACGTTCAGCACGCGTGTGCGCCGGCGAGTGGCCAAGAAAAAAGCCCGCCATGTGGCGGGCTTTTCATTGATGCGGAGAAACGTCGAAATCAGCGAAGCTGATTCACGAGCAACCCCATGATCTGGCGAGCCGGCGACGACGTGTCGATCGCACCCGAATCGTCGACGATCGCCACGCGCGTCTGGTCGGCCGTGAGCGCCTTCACGTTGACACGGTATTGCTTGGCCTGCTTTTCCTTCTTGCCATGGAACAACTGGCTCCAGAAGCCCTGCTCGGCCGAAGTCAGATCCTTCGGATCGACATAACGCACGAAATACAGGCCCTTCGTGCGATCACGATCGTCGACCGTGAAGTTCGCACGATCAAGCGCGAGACCGACGTGCAGCCACGACCGGTCGTACGGCTCGCCGAGCGTGACTTCCGACGGGACGGCAGCATCGGCCGCATCGTTGCCTTGCGCCGACGTGCGGGAGACGTTTTGCGCAGCAATTGCTGCAGCAGCCTTCGACGATGCGTCGTCGGCCTTCTTGTCCTTCGCCACCGGTACCGTGTTGTCCTTGATGTTCGCGATCGGCGGCTCGCCGTTCTTCGCGCGCTGCTCGTTCTGTGCGAGCACGGCCATCAATCGCTTCAGGTATTCGGTTTCGAGCGCCGGGTCATTCGGCTTCGCTTCCCACTTGCTCGAATCGTTGTTCGAGCCCGTGATCGCTTCGCGCATCCCCTTCTGGCTGATGAACACGTAGGTGCCGCCATTCGGCGCCGAATCGAGACGCGTACGGTACTTGTTGCGCTCGGCCGTCACGTACGAGTTGCCCATCGCCTTCGAGATCACGCTACGGATCAGGCCGTCATTGATCTGCGGATGGGTTTCGTTCCAGTCGGTTTCCATCACACCCTTGTCGCGCTGGTCGACGACGAGCAGGAAGCCCTGTTCCTGCCAGAAGCGGCGAACCTGCGGCCAGACGTCGGCGGGCTGCTTGCCGTCGATCACGAGCCAGCTCTCGGTGCCGTCGCGCTGGATATGCATGCCGGCGACAGCCGGAGCAACGGTGTCCAGCGCAGGCGCTGCCTGCTGGACCTGCTGAAGCGCGGACAGGGAAGTCGCGCCGCCCTGGGGCGGCAGCGAACGCTGATCGGCCGTCTCGTCGAGCATGTTGGGCGGCACTGCGAGCGACGCTTCCTTCGATTTCGAATCGCTCTTGTAGTCCACTTTCGTGGGCGACGACGTACCGCAACCGGCGACGAGCGCGCCGGTGGCGAGCACTGCAGCGAACCGCATGGTAAGACGAAGATCAGTCATGTTCGGGGAATCCTCTTCCGCTAAATCACGGCGCTTTCCGTGGATCAACCTTGCATTTTACCGGGGCCGCGCCGCGATGTGCAAAAAAGCGACCGGCAAGAAAAAACCCGCGTCAGCCTGAACTGACGCGGGTTCTTTGTCTGGTCGGGGCGAGAGGATTTGAACCTCCGACCACCTGCACCCCATGCAGGTACGCTACCAGGCTGCGCTACGCCCCGAAAGAAAAAAATTATAACAGACAGTTTTCCGATTTAGAACGGGTCGCATGCATTTTGGGAACATTCTTGTGAAATTTTTTGGCGTGAAGACGCCGAGGCGAGCAACGACGGGGCAATTTGCGCACCGATTACACGCCCCCACCTCGCATTCACCGCTTGCGCGCAACACAGATGACCGTCAGCCCGGCGACGCGGTTGAAACGGAATATCGGTAACTCGATCCGGCAGATCGACTTGAGCAGGCTGTTGACGAACGGATGGTGACGACGCAATTGCGAGGCCGGCTCGCTCGGCTGCCGACGCACCCGCTCGCCGAGCCGCAACGCTGCCGCAAGCGGAAACGTGAGACCGAAATAATAGGCGCCGTGTTCGACCTCGAGCCCCGAGCGACGCACTACATCTTCGAGACTGCCGAGCGTATATCGACGCTTGTGCTCGAGAAAATCGTCATGACCGCTCCAGAGAAACTGGAACGCGGGAACCGTGATCAGAAAGCGGCTGCCCGAAGGTGCGCCCTTTACGTACTGTGTGAGCAGACCGACATCGTCGTCGACGTGCTCGAGCACGTCCATCAGCAACACGAGATCGGCGTCGAATCGGTCAACGGACCGCCGAAAGTGGATGGGCTTGCCGGACGCCTCGCCGTCGGTATCGTCGGCGTAGCTCGTATCGACACACCACGCCTCCGTCGCCTGCGTACGCTCCAGCAAGTGCTTCGAGAAGAAGCCCGAGCCCGCACCGACATCGAGTATCCGGTTCGCGCCTGGCGCCCCCAGGAACCGACGGATCGCACTCGCCTTCGACGCGTAGTACCAGTGATCGCCCACGCCCGCACCCAATACGTCGACTTCCTTGAGATCCATGACGTTTCCCCGTGACGGCTACTGTGCTTTGGTCGTTACAGCCACTGATGCCGATCTTACCTCGCTGCTGCCGCCGATCCTACCTGTCGACAACGCGCAGCCGACACCCGCGACCCACATTGCGACCTAATCGAAAAGGACGATGGCCGGTTCGCCGTAAATCGCTACCGTGCGGTTACCCGGTGCGAGATCGATGCGCACGGTCGAACCGTCCGACTGCATGTCGATCGATCCGGCCGCCTCGGCTTTGCCGCGTCGGGTGATACGGGGGCGGCTTCCGACACCACCGCAATCGCGACCTCTTGTAACCGTCTCCGACACAGGGCATTGAATGCATCGAAAAAACGAAATTACCCGTCGACATTTTCTCCGGCTGGGCGCCGGTACGATAGGCATGGCGCTGGGAAGCGCATCGCTTCTGACGGCATGCGGAGGCGACTCGATTTCGGTCGCGCCGGTCACGACACCGCGGTTGCGTTCCGCATCGAATTTTCGCGACACGGCCGGGCCGGATGAAACCGGCTACGTGACAACGAGCGGCGCGAAGATGAAAAAAGGCGTGATCTATCGCTCATCCGCGCTCGCGCTGTCGGCCGCGGACATCGCCACGGTCGGCACGCTCGGCATCAGGCAGGTCCGCGACCTGCGCACGCCCTCCGAGATCAAGACGCAACCGGATGTGCCGCTGGCCAGCGCCACCTGGCAAAACCTCAACGTGCTCGGGGCTGCCAGCATCGATCCGATCCCGACCACCGGCGCCACCGCGACGGCATTCATGTTGAGCATGTACCGCGCGTTCGTCACGTCGGACACCGCGCATGCCAGCTACCACGCGCTCTTCACCGGTTTCGCCGGCTCAGGAGAAAACCTGGTGTTCCACTGCACGGCCGGCAAGGATCGCACGGGCTGGGCAACCGCGATCCTGCACACGATCCTCGGCGCGTCCGAACAGACGATATTCGCCGACTATTTGCTGACGAACGTCTATAGCGCATCCGAGATCGCCGATTCGGTCGCCCAGGCGCAAAAAGCCGGCGGGCAAAATGCGGCAGACATGATGGCCGCGCTTCAAGGCGCGCACCCCGACTATCTGCAGGCGGCATTCGACCAGGTCACCGCCTCGTACGGCTCGATGGCGTCGTATATCTCGAACGGGTTGCAGCTCGACCAGGCGACGCTGAACGCGATCCGGCAGCACATGCTGGCCTGATCAATCCACGGGCTGCTGCGACGGGGTCGGATCGCCCCCTCGCCTCGACCGCCGCAGCCGCTACCCGTCGCATCCGGCGAAACCCGCATCGGCCAACGCTGCAGCGGCTTTTCCCGGTCGCAGAAACATTCGCCGACGACGGGCCGCGCAAACCAAACGACCGTTTGATTCAGCCGTCCAACCACCCCGAATCCATTGTCCGGAAGCCAGCCGGACCGCCGCACCCCGGCGCCCGTTGTTTGGTAACGCCGCTCTAGGGCGCTATGCCACACTGCACGGCATCGACGCTCGCGCCGTGCAGTGGTGCGCGCCGCCGTCGATCACGACAAGACATGGAGACAGACGATGCGGAATGCGGTCCGGCGCGGCCATCGCTCGCCTTTGGCAATTTTCGACTGGATTTCCGGCCCGCCACGCGCGGGCCGCCCCATCTCGCCCACGAGGTCCCGCGTGTTCGGCTGCGGCGTGCTGGCGCTCGCGCTGCTGTGCGCCGGTTGCGCGGAATCATCCGCGCAGCGTGACGGCAACACGTCGGTCGCGTCGACGAAGATCGAACGCACCAAGGCCGAACGTCTCGCCCGTGAGCAGCAGGTCGCACGCACAGTGCCGTCGCTCGCATCGATCAACCTCACGCAACCGCGCCCGTTCACGCTGCGCGACTCGGGCCAGAACGGCGCGATGACGTTCTTGCGTGACGTCGATTTCCGCATCGTCAACAACCTCGGCTTCTTCATTCATCAGTTGTCGGCCACGCTGGTGCCGACGCAAGCCGGCGCGCCGATCGTGTTCGACGATCCGACCAGTTTCCAGATCGACGTGCATGAAGGTACGGTCACGCTCGACGACGCGAAGCTCACCGCCCTCTTCAACACGTACATCTTCGGCTACCGCAACGCGCCGCTGCGCAAGCTCGCCGTATCGGCCGGCGACGGCGTGATTCACCTGCAAGGCGAGATGCAGCGCGACGGCTGGGTGCCGTTCTCGTTGACCGGTACGCTCGCGATCCGTGACGGCAGCCAGCTCGTGTTCCATCCGACGGGCGTGCGCGTATCGGGCATCAACGCACAGCCGGTGATGCGCGCGGCCAACGTGAAGATGGCCGACCTGCTGAAAGTCCAGACGCCGATCGCGCAACTCGCCGGCGACGATCTCGTGATGTCGGTCGACAAACTGATGCCGCCGCCGCGCCTGAAGCTCACGATCACCGCGCTGCGCGTGACGCCGGCCGGCCTCGACCTGAAGCTCGACGACGGCACGCATGCGGGCTTCGCAATGCCCGCGAATGCGCCGCAACAAGCGATGTACATTCGCGGCGGCGACGTGAAGTTCATGCGCTCGATGCCGATGAATGCGGACATCCTGATCGGCCCGGTCGATTCCACGAAGCGTGACCAGACTTTCGTGTTCGACCTGTATCACTATCGCGACCAGGTGTCGGCCGGTTACTTCAATTTCGACGAAAGCGGCGCGATGGCGATCCGGATGCCCTCATATGCAGGCCCGGCCAGCGGCGCGTTGCTCGGCAACGCAGCCGCGCGCCTGAACGACAGCTTCCTCGCCGCGCAACAGAATGCGCTGCGCGACATACGCCAGCACTGGGAAGCCTACGCACTCGCGGCGAACCCCGCCCACCCCGGCATGCAGAAGGTCGCGATGCGGCGCACGTCGACCACGCCGTTCAACGAGCGTCACGTGTCGAACCGCAACCCGACGATCCATCTGCGCAACGTCGATTTCAACCTGTCCGGGGATATCGGCTTCCACGTGGAGGACCTCGACGTGGAACTCGTATCGAAGCGGCCCGGCGAACCCGTCGATCTCGACGATCCGAACCAGTACGACATCCGCATTCTCGGCGGCACCGTCGTCGAGTCGTGGAAGGCGATGTCCGCGCTCTTCAACAACTATCTGCTCGACTACTCACCCCGCTCGCTCAACGACCTGCAACTGAGCGCGGACGGCACGAACCTGCGCGTCCAGGGCGGCATCAAACTGTGGAACCACGTGCCGGGCGTCTGGCTGCCGACCGACATGAAGGGCACGCTGTCCGTGCTCGACGACCGGCATCTCGCGTTCAAACCGTCCCAGGTGTCGGTGCTCGGCATCCCGCAGGCGAAGCTGCTGCGTTCGCTCGGCATCGAGCTCGCTTCGCTGACACCGTTGCAGCGCCGCGGCGCGGAACTGCGTGGCGACACGCTCGTGCTCGACCAGTACACCGTGTTCCCGCCACCCGTGCTGAACGGCAAGCTCGGACAGGCAACGGTCGAGCGCGACGGGCTGCGCCTCACGTTCAGGCGCGTGGCAGGCGCGCCCGCGCCGCAGCGGCCGCAGATCGATGCACCGAGCTACATGTGGATGGAAGGCGGCGACATGAAGATGTTCAACGTGCTCGAACTGAACGTCCGCGCGTTGATCCGGAATTCGGCCGAGGCCGGCCCGATGCGTTTCGACCTGTACGACTACCGCAACCAGGTCGCGCAAGGCTCGGTGCGGATGCTGCCGGACGGCACGCTGGTCGTCGACATGGGGCAGAAGAATCCGCTCGCGTCACGCTGAAACGCGCGCGACACGCATGAAAAAGCCCGGTGGCGCGCCGCCAACCGGGCTTTTCATTTCATCCTTCGCGCTTCGCGCTCAGTCGTGCTTCAGTCCGTCGATCACGTCGAGCAGCGCCTGTCGCAATGCAATGACGTCGACGGTCGAGCCCGGCTTGCCTGACACGCGCGCATCGGTGGCCGGCATCTCCGGCTCGACGGGTGCCGCCGCGGCCCGCTCGCCGGCCGGCGAATCGAGCCGGTTGCGCGCGCCGTTGATCGTGAATCCCTGCTCGTACAGCAACTCGCGAATCCGCCGGATCAGCAGCACTTCGTGGTGCTGGTAATACCGACGATTGCCACGCCGCTTCACCGGCCGCAGTTGAGTAAATTCCTGTTCCCAATAACGCAGCACATGCGGCTTGACCCCGCAAAGTTCGCTGACTTCACCGATCGTGAAATAGCGCTTCGCGGGAATCGGAGGCAAGACGACTTTCTCAACCGTAGTGGTCATCGTCGGTTAACCGTCGGTAAAGGGTGCGCGGCGGCCGCGCGGGTGCGTCAGCGGGGGGCTTACTCCGCGCCGTTTTCGACCAGCGCCTTCAGCTTCTGGCTCGCGTGGAAGGTTACCACCCGGCGGGCCGCGATCGGAATCGCCTCGCCCGTCTTCGGATTGCGGCCCGGACGCTGCGGCTTGTCGCGCAACTGGAAATTGCCGAACCCCGACAGCTTGACGCTCTCGCCGTTTTCGAGCGCGTCACGGATCACCTCGAAAAACGCCTCGACCATGTCCTTCGCTTCACGCTTGTTCAGCCCGACGCTGTCGAACAGCAGCTCCGCCAGCTCCGCCTTCGTCAGCGTGGGCGTCTCGGTGGACGCCGGCGCCGAAGCGTCGCGGTTCATGGCGCTGCGTTGCGCCGTCAGGAGGGCTTCGAATTCACTCGAGGTCATGTCGTTCATATCTGCCATACAGCGCGTTAAATCAAAACTTACGATCGGAACAGGCCGCCCGCAAGCGGGCGGACCTCCTCCTTAGCCGCGCAGGCGGGCACCGGTACGAGCCATCCGCTCGACCAGCGTCTGGATAGCCTGATCGACGACCTCGTCCTGTAGCGTGCCAGCCGCGTCCTGCAGCGTCACGCGGAAGGCAAGGCTCTTCTCGTGCGCGGCAAGACCACCGGAAGTATTTGATTTTGCACGAAATTCGTCGAAGAGTACAACCTTCTGAACGAATCGGCAGGCCTCTTCGGCAAGCGCCTTCTTCATTTCGTCGAAAAGTGCCTGAACCTCGACCGCCTGATCGACGACGACGGCGATATCGCGACGAACCGGCGGGAATTTCGATACGTCGGTCGGCGCGGGCAACGCACGTGCAATCAGCGCGTCCGCGTCGACCTCGAACATCACCGGCGCGTGCGGCAGTTCGTACTTCTGCATCAGGCGCGGGTGCAGTTCGCCGATCCAGCCGACCGCACGGCCATCGACTTCGATGCGCGCGCTGCGGCCCGGATGGAGGGCCGGATGCTCCGCCTTCACGAAGCGTGCGGTCGCGGGCGCAAGCAGTGCCTCGAGATCACCCTTCACGTCGAAGAAATCGACCGCGCGGGTCGCCGTGCCCCATTGCTCGTCGAGCGCCGGACCGTAGGCAAGCGCACCGACGCGCTTCGGCTGCACGTAGCCTTCGACCGTCAGCTCGCCGGCCTTCGCCGCCGTATCGGTGAGAAATACGCGGCCAGCCTCGAACACGCGCACGCGATCCGCGCGGCGGTTCAGGTTGTGGCGCAGCACGGAAATCAGGCTGCCGAACAGCGTCGTGCGCATCACCGACAGCTGGCTCGCGATCGGGTTCAGCAGGCGGATCGGGTGGTCGTTGCCCGCGAAATCCTGCTCCCACTCCGCATCGACGAAGCTGAAGTTGACGGTTTCCGCGTAGTCGCGCGCGGCCAGCGCGTGACGAATGTCGTGGATCGAGCGCCGCGTCTCGTTGGTCGCGCGCATTTCGCTCGTCGCGACCGGCGGACGCGCCGGGATCTTTTCAAAGCCGTAGATGCGCGCCACTTCCTCGATCAGGTCTTCTTCGATCTCGATGTCGAAGCGATGCGACGGCGGCGTGACGAGGAATGCGTCGTCTTCACGTTCGAACGGCAGGCCGAGGCGCGTGAAGATGCTGGCGATCTCGTCGGCACCGATCTGTACGCCGATGATGCGGTTCGCGCGCGATACGCGCATCTTCACCGGCGCGCGCTGCGGCAGGTTCACGGACTGATCGTCGACCGGGCCGGCCTTGCCGCCGCAGATTTCGAGAATCAGTTGCGTGATGCGCTCGACGTGCTCGACGGTCGTCGCGTAGTCGACGCCGCGCTCGAAGCGATGCGCCGCATCGGTCGAGAAGTTGTACTTGCGCGCACGGCCGCGGATGCTGTCCGGCCACCAGAACGCGGCTTCGAGGTAGATGTTGGTCGTATCGAGCGTGACGGCCGTGCTGTCACCGCCCATGATGCCGGCCAGGCTTTCGACCTGCCGGTCGTCCGAAATCACGCCGACCGTTTCGTCGAGTTCGACCGTGTTGCCGTTGAGCAGCTTCAGCGATTCGCCGCGCTTGCCCCAGCGCACCTCGATACCGCCGTGGATCTTGTCGAGATCGAACACGTGCGACGGGCGGCCGAGCTCGAACATCACGTAGTTCGAGATGTCGACGAGCGCCGATACGCTGCGCTGGCCGGAACGCTCGAGGCGCTCGACCATCCACTGCGGGGTCTTCGCATGCGCGTTCACGCCGCGGATCACACGCCCCGAGAAGCGGCCGCACAGATCGGGCGCGGCAATGCGCACCGGCAGCGTTTCGTCGAGCTCGACGCGCACCGGGCGGATGTCGACCGGCGTCAGCGGTGCGCCGGTGATCGCAGCCGTCTCGCGGGCGATACCGAACACGGACAGGCAGTCGGCCTTGTTCGGCGTCAGCTTGATTTCGAAGATCGTGTCGTCGAGGTTCAGCGTCTCGCGGATGTCCTGGCCGACCGGCGTATCTTCCGGCAGCACCAGCAGGCCGCTGTGATCCTCGGACAGCTTCAGCTCGCGCGCCGAGCACAGCATCCCCTGGCTCTCCACGCCGCGCAGCTTCGACAGCTTGATCGCGAACGGCTTGCCGCCCTCTTCTGCCGGCGGCAGTTCCGCGCCGACCAGCGCGACCGGTACCTTGATGCCGGGCGCGACGTTCGGCGCGCCGCAGACGATATTCAGCGTCGCGCCGGTGCCGGCGTCGACCTGGCAGACATTGAGCTTGTCCGCATCCGGATGCTTGACGACTTCGAGCACGCGGCCGACGACGATCTTCGACGTCGGCGGCGCAGCCTTGCTCAGCGATTCGACTTCGAGCCCCGCCATCGTCAGCGCGTGCGACAGTTCGTCGGTCGTCAGCTGCGGGTCGACAAAGGTTCTCAACCAGGATTCAGGGAATTGCATGGATGTCTACGTTCGAAACAGGTTAGATCGACGCCCGGGCCCCTCGGAAACGTCCGTCGAGGCGTGCACGGGCACAGGTCGGCGCGGCGCGCGGCGTTACGCGAACTGGCGCAGGAAACGCAGGTCGTTCTCGAAGAACAGCCGGAGATCCTGGACGCCGTAGCGCAGCATCGTCAGGCGCTCGAGGCCGCTGCCGAACGCAAAGCCGATGTAGCGCTCGGGATCGAGGCCCATGTTGCGAATCACGGTCGGATGCACCTGCCCCGAACCGGAGATCTCGAGCCACTTGCCGGCGTTCTTGCCTTGCTCGAACATCATGTCGATCTCGGCCGACGGTTCCGTGAACGGGAAATACGACGGACGGAAGCGCACGAGGATGTCGTCGCGCTCGAAGAATTTCTTCAGGAAGTCGGTATAGACGCCCTTGAGGTCGGCGAAGCTGATGTTTTCGTCGATCCACAGCCCCTCGACCTGATTGAACATCGGCGAGTGGGTCGCATCGCTGTCGACGCGATACGTGCGGCCCGGCGCGATCACCTTGATCGGCGGACGGTTCATGCGCGCGTAACGCACCTGCATCGGGCTCGTGTGCGTGCGCAGCAGCAGCTGGCGGCCGTCGGCATCCTTGCCTTCGACGTAGAAGGTGTCCTGCATCGAACGCGCCGGATGGTTCTCCGGGCTGTTCAGCGACGTGAAGTTGTACCAGTCGGTCTCGATTTCGGGGCCATCGGCCACATCGAAGCCGATCGAGCCGAAAATCTGTTCGACACGCTCCCACGTGCGCATCACGGGGTGCAGGCTGCCTGCACCGGCGCCGCGGCCCGGCAACGTCACGTCGATCGCTTCGGCAGTGAGGCGCTGATTCAGCAGCGCGTCGGCCAGTGCCTGGCGACGGGCGGTCAGCGCAGCTTCAACCTGCTGCTTCACGACGTTGATGCGTGCGCCTTCGGTCTTGCGTGCTTCGGGATCGAGCTTGCCGAGGCCCTTCAGCAACTCGGTCAGCGCACCCGACTTGCCGAGAAATCGTGCTTTCTCGTTTTCGAGCGTGGTGATGTCGGCAGCCTGTTCGAAGGACTGCTGCGCGTCGGCGACAATCTGGTCCAGATCCATAGATCCCATCATTTCCAACGTCATTCGGTCTTGGCGAGCGAAATCGCCCACCAAACAAAAAAGGGGCTCGGAAGAGCCCCGTTTTCGCTGCAGCGGCCGAGACTACCGGAACCTCGCTGCAACTAACCACGCAGTGCTAATTTCGCAATTAGGCTGCAACGGCGGCTTTCACCTGCTTGACGATCGCAGCAAAAGCAGCCTTGTCGAACACCGCCATGTCGGCCAGCACCTTACGGTCGAGTTCGATCGACGCCTTCTTCAGGCCGTTGATGAACACGCTGTAGGTCATGTCGTGCTGGCGAACTGCCGCGTTGATACGCGTGATCCACAGTGCGCGGAACACACGCTTCTTGTTGCGGCGATCGCGGTACGCGTACTGACCAGCGCGCATCACCGCCTGCTTGGCGATGCGGTAGACGTTATTGCGACGGCCGCGATAACCCTTGGCCAGGTTGATGATCTTCTTGTGGCGGGCCCGTGCGGTTACCCCACGTTTGACTCGAGGCATGTTTCTCTCCTTAGAGTATCAGTTAGGGGTTACGCGAACGGCAGCATCGCGCGGACGGAGTTCAGATCGGAATCATGAACTGCCGTTGCGCCGCGCAGGTGACGCTTGTTCTTCGTGGTTTTCTTGGTCAGGATGTGACGCTTGAAGGCTTGACCGCGCTTGACGGTACCGCCCGGACGCACCACGAAGCGCTTTGCAGCACTCTTCTTGGTCTTCATCTTAGGCATGACGAACAACTCCAGTTTATTAGATGGCGATGGGTGTGCGGTTGGCTTGCGCCCTTGACCCGCCCTTCGAAACCCAGTCCACTTGTGTACGGCGGACCACTTGCGCAGCCGCCGTCATTGTTGGCACGCCGCCCTGACAGGGCAACGCGCCGAACCACTTCGAACCTGCGCGCGACGCGCGCGGGCTCGTTACTTCTTTTTCTTCGGCGAGAGCACCATGATCATCTGGCGCCCTTCCATCTTCGGCATCTGCTCGACCTGGCCGACTTCCTCGAGATCCGTGCGCAGACGCTCAAGCATCCGCATACCGATTTCCTGGTGAGCCATTTCGCGGCCGCGGAAACGCAACGTGATCTTCGTCTTGTCGCCTTCTTCGAGGAAGCGCACGAGATTGCGGAGCTTGACGTTGTAATCCCCGTCATCGGTACCCGGCCGGAACTTGACTTCCTTGACCTGGATGACCTTCTGCTTCAGCTTCGCTTCGTGCTGCTTCTTCGATTCCTGGTACTTGAACTTGCCGTAATCCATCAGACGGCAAACCGGGGGAACCGCTTGCGGCGCGATTTCCACCAGGTCAACATCCAGTTCTTCCGATTTACGGAAAGCATCAGCGAGTTTTACGATACCGAGCGGTTCGTTCTCGATCCCGACCAGACGCACTTCCGGCGCAGTGATTTCACCGTTGATGCGGTGCGACGACTTATCAGTAGCGATGTTACGTTTCCTCTAAAAATTAAAAAAACGAGCCGCGCTGCCAGGGCGGTTACTTGAACGAGCGCAGGTCTTCCTGCAGACGCTCAACGAAGGCTTCGACCGGCATCACGCCAAGATCGACGCCGCCACGGGCACGCACGGCTACCGTTTGCGCATCACGCTCCTTGTCCCCCACGACGAGGAGATAAGGCACCTTTTCCAGCGTGTGCTCGCGTATTTTATAGCTAATCTTCTCATTGCGCAAATCGGCCGTCACTCTAACCCCTTGTTTTTGCAACGATTGGGCCAGAGATTGCGCATATTCGGCCTGACTTTCGGCGATATTGAGCACAACTGCCTGGAACGGCGCGAGCCAGGCCGGCATCGCGCCAGCATGGTGCTCGATCAAAATGCCGAGGAAACGCTCCATCGAACCGACGATCGCACGATGCAGCATCACCGGACGGCGACGGCTGCTGTCATCCGCGACATACTCGGCGCCGAGGCGCTCCGGCAGGACCATATCCAGCTGCAGCGTGCCGCACTGCCACGAGCGGCCGAGCGCATCCTTGATGTGGTACTCGATCTTCGGACCGTAGAACGCACCTTCACCCGGCAGCTCTTCCCACGTGAGGCCGCAGGCCGTCAGCGCGTCGCGCAGGCCCTGCTCGGCGCGATCCCACGTCTCGTCCGTACCCGCACGCTGGTCCGGGCGCAGCGACAGCTTGATGTCGATGTGCTCGAAACCGAAGTCCTTGTACACGCTCATTGCCAGCGTGTTGAACGCGATCGATTCCGAGATGAACTGGTCTTCCGTACAGAAGATGTGCGCATCGTCCTGCACGAAGCCGCGCACGCGCATCAGGCCGTGCAACGCGCCCGACGCCTCGTTGCGGTGGCACGAACCGAATTCCGCGTAACGCAGCGGCAGGTCGCGGTACGAGCGCAGGCCGTGCTTGAACACCTGGACATGGCCCGGGCAGTTCATCGGCTTGATCGCGTAGTCGCGCTTCTCCGACTCCGTCGTGAACATGTTCTCGCGGTAGTTCTGCCAGTGGCCCGACGCTTCCCACAACGAGCGGTCCATGATCATCGGCGTCTTGATCTCGAGGTAGCCGGCTTCGTTCACGCGGCGGCGCATGTACTGCTCGACCTGCTGCCACAGCGCCCAGCCCTTCGGATGCCAGAACACCATGCCCGGCGACTCTTCCTGCATGTGGAACAGGTCGAGCTGCTTGCCGAGCTTGCGGTGATCGCGCTTTTCCGCTTCCTCGAGCATGTGCAGGTACTGGTCCTGATCTTCCTTCTTCGTCCAGGCCGTGCCGTAGATGCGCTGCAGCTGCTCGTTCTTCGAATCGCCGCGCCAGTACGCGCCCGCGACCTTCATCAGCTTGAAGACCTTCAGCTTGCCGGTGGACGGCACGTGCGGGCCGCGGCACAGATCGGTAAAGCCGCCGTGCGAATACAGCTTGATTTCGTCGCTTTGCGGAATCGATTCGATGATCTCGGCCTTGTACTTCTCGCCGATGCTGCGGAAGTAGCCCGCCGCTTCGTCACGCGACACGACACGGCGCGTCACGGGCTCATCCTTCTTCACGAGTTCCTGCATGCGCTTTTCGATCTTCTCCAGATCTTCGGGCGTAAACGGGCGGTTATACGAGAAGTCGTAATAGAAGCCGTTGTCGATCACCGGGCCGATCGTCACCTGCGCGTCCGGATACAGTTCCTTCACCGCGTACGCGAGCAAGTGCGCCGTCGAGTGACGGATGATGTCGAGGCCATCGGCATCCTTGTCGGTCACGATCGCGAGCGACGCGTCGCGGTCGATCACGGCCGACGTATCGACGAGCTCGCCATCGAGCTTGCCACCAAGCGCAGCCTTCGCAAGACCGGGACCGATCGAGGCCGCAACCTCGGCAACTGTCACCGGATGCTCGTATTGTCGAACTGAGCCGTCAGGCAAGCGTATCGAAACCATAGCAATCTCCGTGATGCCGACAGTGGGCGGCAGACCAGGTGCGCGACATAAAAATCACGCGGGAAAAATTCGCGACAAAAAAAATGCGGCCCCGCTTTCGAGGGGCCGCATTCGATACTTCACTCAAACTGAAAGGGCGAAAGGGTTCCTCGACTAGCGTCGCTCCGAAAAAGTTTCGGTCAACGTTCGCGGTGTCATAACCGTATTCGCCTTGTTCGCGTTGAGTTATTTGCTGCATCGAACACCCGGAGACCGGGCATTCTCAATTCGTTGGTAGGCTCGATTGGACTCGAACCAACGACCCCCACCATGTCAAGGTGGTGCTCTAACCAGCTGAGCTACGAGCCTAGTGAAGCTAAGATTATATGGAGCCGTTACCGGCTTGGCAAGGATTTTTATGCGACCGCAGCAAAATAACGGTGTTCGAACCCCACATCACGCCTTCCGCCCCGCCCGCACGACGCCCTGCACCTCACCAAGCAACGTGCACGCGCGCTGCACCTGCGCCGAGTTCGACACCTCGACCGTGAACTGCATGAATGCCGCATTGCGGCGACTCTGCGTTTTCACGCCGACCACGTTCATCTTCTCGCGCGCGAACACTTCGGAGATGTCGCGCAGCAATCCTTGCCGGTCGCTCGCTTCGATCATCAGGTCGACCGGATAGACGGACGCACCGCGCCCGCCGAGCACGTCGGCCGACCAGGTCGTCTGCAGCACGCGCTCCGGCGCACGCTCGACCATCCGGCGGAACGTCGGGCAATCGGTGCGGTGGATCGACATTCCCTTGCCGCGCGTGACGAATCCACTGATCGGATCGGGCGGCGCCGGACGACAGCAGCGCGCGAGCTGGGTCAGCAGCGCGTCGACGCCCACGACCAGCACACCGGTCGACGCGCCATGCGCCACGCTCGCGCCACTGCTGCGCTTCTCGAAATCGGCAGGCGCCTCGGGCGCCGGTTCGGGCGGCGGCGCATCGGACAGCGCGTGCTCGACATTGCGCAGGCTGAACTCTTCCTTGCCGACGACCGAGAACAGCTCCTCCGGCGACTTGAAGCCGAGCTTCGCAGCGAGATTGTCCAGACTGACCGACGTCTTGCCCTCGCGTTGCAGCGTCTTTTCGACGAGCGCGCGGCCATGCGCGACGTTTTCTTCCTGCTCGATCGAGTTGAACCACGCCCGCACCTTCTGACGGGCGCGCGGGCTCTTCATATAACCGAGCTGCAGGTTCAACCAGTCGCGCGACGGCCCGCCCTCCTTCACTGCGACGATCTCGACCGTCTGGCCGTTTGCGAGCGGCGTATTGAGCGGCACCATCGCGCCGTCGACGCGTGCGCCACGGCAGCGATGCCCGAGCTCGCTGTGCAGGTGGTACGCAAAATCGACGGGGGTCGCGCCCTGCGGCAACGCGATCACGCGCGCCTGCGGCGTCAGCACGTAGATGTGATCGTCGTCGAGCGACGTCTCGCGCAATTGCGCCCACGCCTTGTCGCCCGACTTTTCCGCGCCGTCCTCGACGTCGTCCTTCCACGCGAGCAGCTGGCGCAGCCATGCAATCTTCTCGTCGTACTTGTCGCTTGCCGAGAACTGGCCGCCGTAGCCGCGCGCGCCGGCTTCCTTGTAGCGCCAGTGGGCGGCGACGCCGTACTCGGCGAAACGGTGCATCTCCTGCGTGCGGATCTGCACTTCGAACGCGCGACCGTCGTCGCCGATCACGACCGTGTGCAGCGACTTGTAGCCGTTCGGCTTCGGCCGCGAGATGTAGTCGTCGAATTCCTTCGGCACCGGCTGCCACAGGTGATGCACGATGCCGAGCACCGCGTAGCAATCCTTGATGTCCGGTACGATCACGCGAAACGCGCGCACGTCGTACAGCTCGGAGAAGTCGAGTTCCTTGCCGCGCATCTTGCGCCAGATGCTGTAGATATGCTTCGGCCGGCCGCTCACGTCGGCCTGGATGTGCGCGTCCGCCAGCTCCTGCTGCAACCGGTCGATCGCCTGCGTGACGTATGCTTCGCGCTCGATGCGCTTCTCGTCGAGCAGCTTCGCGATCCGCTTGTAGGTGATGGGGTCCTCGAAGCGGAACGCGAGATCTTCGAGCTCCCACTTCAGTTGCCAGATACCCAACCGGTTCGCGAGCGGCGCATAGATCTCGAGCGTCTCGCGCGCGACGTCGGGCGGCGGGTCGATCTTCGCGGCCGCGTAGTAGCGCAGCGACTGCAAGCGCGACGCGAGCCGGATCAGCACCACGCGGATGTCTTGCGCGAACGCAAGCAGCATCTTGCGCAGCGCCTCGATCTGCGTGCGCCGCTCTTCGGCCGCATCGCGCCCGGCGTCGGCCCCCGCGTTCTGCGCGGCACGGAGGCTGACGGTGCCGAGCCGCAACAGCTTGCGCACGTCGGACACGAGCCGCGCCACTTCGTCGCCGAAACGCTCGGTAAGCTCACGCTCGGGGTCGCTCAGGTGCGGCGTCAGCACGAACAGCGCGGCCGCCTGCATCGCGGCCGGATCGACGTTCAGCGTGCGCATGATCGACGCCGTGCCCGCCGAGTGATCGGCGAGCAGTTCGCCCGACGACAGGCGCACGTCGCCGGCCCGCTCGCGCACGAACGCGAGCACGTCGTCGAACGACGGCGCCGCAACGGGAGAAGCGGAAACGGACTCGGTCATTGCTCGGCCTGGCGGAATACGGTCATCGTCGAATAACGCTCAGCTCCGCTGCGCAGCGACGACCACGATCTCGACGAGCAGCGCAGGATCCGCGAGCTTCGCCTCGACGGTGGCGCGCGGCGGCGTGTTGCCCGGCGCGACCCATGCATCCCACTCCGCATTCATGCCTTCGAAGTTCGCGAGATCCGAGATGTAGATCTGCACCGACAGCAGATGCGCCTTGTCGCTGTTCGCTTCGGCGAGCAGGCGATCGATGTGGCCGAGCACTTCGCGCGTCTGGCCGCGGATGTCCTGCGTGGTGTCTTCGGCGATCTGGCCGGCCAGATACACGGTACCGTTGTGGATCGCGGTTTCGGAGAGACGGGCCCCGACGTGATGACGAATGACTGCCATGGAATGTTCCGGTCGTGAGTAGATGGAGATTCGGGCGGCGGCACGGCCCGCGTGCCGCCGAACCGCATATTATGACGCGTTTATGCGCCGCCTTCGACGAAAAACCGCCGCGCGAGCGCAATCTGGTCGGCGCTGACGAACGCCGGCGCGTGGCCCGCACCCGGAATCTCGACCTGCGTCACATGCCGGCCGCGCCGGACCATTTCGGCCGCCGTCTCGCGCGACAGCAAGTCGGATGTCTCGCCGCGCACGACGAGCACCGATGCGTCCGTCGTCTCGATCGCGCGCCACAGCGCGGCCTCGCCGAGCGCGGCCAGCTCGGGCGTCGTCGCCTTGAACGGCTCGGCGATGCGCGGGTCGTAGCGCATCGTCCAGCCGCCTTCGGGCAGTTCGTGCAGCAACGGCCCGTTGATCTCGCGCCACTCGTCGGCGCTCAGCGCACCGAACGGCAGCGACAGCGACGTCAGATAGTCGATCCCCTCCTGTTCGGTCGCAAAGCGCGGCTGCACGCCGAGGTATTCGCCGATGCGCGTCAGCGAATCCGGCTCGATGCGCGGGCCGACGTCGTTGACGATCATCCGGCGCAGCGGCGAACCGGGCAGCCCGGCGAGCGCCATGCCGATCAGGCCGCCCATCGACGTGCCGAACCAGTCGACCGATTCGACGTCGAGCCGTGCAATCAGCGTCACCATGTCGGCCACGTACTGCGGAATCGCATAGAGCCGCGGATCGGCCAGCCGGTCGGACCGGCCACGCCCAGCGACATCGGGACACACGACGCGATACGTATCGGACAGCGCGGCGGCAAGCCGGTCGAAATCGCGCCCGGAGCGGGTCAGCCCGTGCACACAGACCAGCACGCGCGGATTGGCGGGATCCCCCCATTCGGTATAGGCGACGTGGTGAAGGCCGGCCGCGCTCGCGCACTGCACGCGCCGCGCGCGGGGGATCGGAGAATTCACGGAAGAAGTGGGCATCGGAGGCATCCTGTCGAACGGTGCAGTGCGACGCGATGACGTGCGCCGGCCCGGCCCGAACGGTGGGCGGGGACGCAATCGATTGTAAACCCGTTCCGGATCACGAGTCGGTTCGTCGCGCCCGCAGGCGCCCGATTCGCGTGCGGTACCGGTGAATCGGGCGCCTGCGGGCGCGACCGGGGAGACAGAAACCGCGGACGGCAACAGACTGCTCCTCTCACCGCTCGCCTGCCTCGCCCATGCCGTCGCGAGCGGCGCTTCCGCCAAACGGTCGCGCGGCCAGCCCCGACGACTCGGCACCGCTGCGTCGGCCCGCGTGTAACGGCAGCCGCGCAGCGCCGCACCGATCGCCCGCTCGATCTCGTTCCCCGACGCACCGCAACAGCGGAACCTTGCGAGAGCCGCGTCGAAGATCCGATCGCGCTTCGGCACGACGGTGTCGTACGGCGTGGGCCCCGACAAACCGGTTGTCGGCCGGCTCGGGCAGCATCAGGACGCCACCGCGCCGGGGCGATGCCGACGCGACGCACACGCTCTCACGCGCTGAAGCGCGCCACATCGTCGTTCAGGCCGCACAACTGACAGGAAAAAGATAGCGTGGCTGCCGGCACGACGTCGCAAATACAGCTTCCTTGCGCCGGTTTGTCATGGCCGGACCGTCCTGGCGACTTCATCTTCACTTCTGCACGACCGCACCGATGCTCGCGCCGACCACGCACAGCGTGCCGGCAATCTGCAGCGCCCCCATCGGCTGGGCCAGCACGACGAAGCCGATCGCCGCCGCGATCGCGGGCTCGGCGCTCATCAGGATGCCGAATGCCGACGCGCTCATCCGCCGCAGCGCGATCAGTTCGAGCACGTAAGGAAACAGCGGGACCAGCACCGCCAGATACGCGGCATCGATCATTTGCCGGGCCGGCAGATGGCCGCCGCTTTGCGCGAGCCCGAACGGCGTGGTCACGAGCGCGGCCACGATCAGCGATGTCGCGAGCCCCTGCAACCCGTCGAACAGCGTGCCGACGCGCTTCATCAGCAGGATGTACGCGGCCCAGCCGAGCGCTGAGCCGACCGGAAAGATCAGCGCGGCCGGCGTCGCTACCCACATGCCGTCCTGCCGCGCCAACAGCAGCACGCCCGTGAGCGCAAGCACCGGCCATACCAGCATCGCCGGCTTGCGCACGCCGAACGTGGCGACCGCCAGCGGCCCGAGGAAGTTAATCGCAACGGCCAGCCCGAGCGGCACACGCCTGACCGCCGCGAAAAAGCACAGCGTCATCGCGGCCATCGCACCGCCGAGCGCGATCGCCGCAATCCAGCGCTGCCGGGAATACATATGGAGCGGCGGCCGCACGACGATCGCCAGCACGAGCGCGGCGAAGCAAAGCCGCAACCAGGTCGTGCTGAGCGTACCGTACTCGATCGTCGCCGGCCGCGACAGCGCGGCGCCGAGTTGCACGCTGCACATCGCCGCAACGGCAAGCAACGGCGCGACCGCATGCGCAAACGACGGGGCCGCGCGCTCGGCGCCACTCGGTCGTGCAGTACTCAATTCGTCGCTCATACGGTCGCTCCAGATCGATGACACGACGATGCTAACCGCGCTCGCGCGCTTGATATAAGCTGCTAATTCTTATGCCCGCATCAGGAAAATTGATGGCCCGCGATCTCGACAGCACGCTGCTGCGCACATTCGTGACAGTGGTCGAAACAGGCAGCGTCAGCGATGCGGCAACGGCACTCCATCGCACGCAGGCGGCCGTCAGCATGGCGCTGCGCCGACTCGAGGACGAAGTCGGACAGCGCCTGCTCGAACGCTCGCCGCGCGGCGTGAAGCCGACGGCGGCCGGCAGCGTACTGCTGCCCTATGCGCACCGGTTGCTCGACGTCGGGCTCGCCGCGCGTGCCGCGCTCAACGCCGGCGACATCTCGGGCACCGTGCGGCTCGGCATCCTCGAGGACATCGCCGTGGGCCATCTGCCGCATGCGTTACGGCAGTTCGCAGCCTCGTTTCCGCGCGTCGCGCTCGAGATCGTCGTCGATACGAGCCCCTCGCTGTCGCAGCGGCTCGCGACCCGCACGCTCGACTTCGTCATCGGCGACCCCGCACTAATCCTGGCCGAACCGCTCGCCGCCTGGCGGCATCCACTTCGCTGGGCCGCCGCGCGTGCGCAGGACGCACTGCCGCGCGACGAACCCTTGCCGATCGTCGCATTCGGCGGCACATGCCCGTGGCAGGAGAAACTGTTCACGGCGCTGCGTGAAGCCGGGCTCGCGTGGCGCGTCGTCTGCACGAGCACGAGCCTGTCGGCCATCCAGTCGGCGGTCGAAGCCGGCCTCGGCGTCGCGGTGCTGCTCGACCGGAACGTGCGCGGCGACACGATGCGTGTGCTCGACCCTCAGGCCGCCGGGCTACCCACGCCGCCTGCCGCGGACTTCGGCCTGTTCAGCCATGCGGATGCCGGCGACCGCACGTCCGCGGCCGCAACGCTGCAACGCTTCCTGTTTCATGCGTTGCAACTCGATTCGCCCGACGCTGATGCCGACACGCCGGCAGCCGGGCGCAGCGTCGCCTCGTTGCAGGTTGCCGTCTGACGCGCCCGCCGCAACCTCCGGAGAACTGCTGCTGCGGCCCGGAAACGAAAACGCCCCGCATGCCTGCCGGCATGCGGGGCGAATCGCTTCGCGCCGAAAGACTCAGCCCACCGCGCTCACGTCGAGCGGTGCGCCCGTCTTCGCCTTGATTTCTTCGACGCTCACGCCATCGGCGAGTTCGAGGACCTTCAGACCGCTCGGCGTCACCTCGATCACGCCGAGATCGGTAATGATCAGGTCGACCACGCCGACACCCGTCAACGGCAGGTTGCACTCCTCGAGGATCTTGTGCTGGTCGCCCTTCGCGACATGCTCCATCAGCACGACCACGCGCTTCACGCCGGCGACGAGATCCATTGCGCCGCCCATCCCCTTGATCATCTTGCCGGGGATCATCCAGTTCGCGAGGTCGCCCTGCTTGCTGACCTGCATCGCGCCGAGGATCGCGAGGTTGATGTGGCCGCCGCGGATCATCGCGAACGAATCGGCCGACGAGAAGATCGACGAGCCCGGCAGCGTCGTGACGGTCTGCTTGCCGGCGTTGATGAGGTCAGCATCGACTTCGTCTTCGGTCGGCGACGGGCCGATGCCGAGTAGGCCGTTCTCCGACTGCAGCCACACCTCGACGCCTTCCGGTACGTGGTTCGCGACGAGCGTCGGCAGGCCGATGCCGAGGTTCACGTAGAAGCCGTCCTGCAGTTCCTTCGCCGCGCGCGCGGCCATCTGGTCACGATTCCAGGCCATGTCAGTCTCCTTTCGCGCGTACGACGCGTTGTTCGATGCGTTTTTCGGGCGTCGCGTTCAGCACGATGCGCTGCACGAAAATCCCCGGCGTGTGGATGTGGTCCGGATCGAGTTCGCCGTTCTCGACGATCTCCTCGACTTCGGCGACGGTGATCTTGCCGGCCATCGCGCACATCGGGTTGAAGTTGCGCGCGGTGCGGCGAAAGATCAGGTTGCCGGACTTGTCGGCCTTCCAGGCCTTCACGAGCGCGACGTCGGCCGTCAGCGACGGCTCGAGCACGTAGTGGCGATCGCCGAACTGGCGCGTTTCCTTGCCTTCCGCGATCACGGTGCCGTAGCCGGTATTCGTGAAGAACGCCGGGATGCCCGCACCGCCCGCACGCAGCTTTTCGGCGAGCGTGCCCTGCGGCGTGAATTCGAGCTCGAGTTCGCCGGCCAGGTACTGGCGCTCGAACTCCTTGTTCTCGCCGACGTACGACGAGATCATCTTCTTGATCTGGCGCGTTTCCAGCAACAGGCCGAGGCCGAAACCGTCGACGCCTGCGTTGTTGCTGATGCAGGTGATGCCCTTGACGGCCGAATCGCGCAACGCCGCGATCAGTGCCTCCGGAATCCCGCACAGGCCGAAGCCGCCCACCGCGAAGGTCTGTCCGTCGCGGACGATCCCTTCCAGCGCGGCAGCCGCGCTTGGATAGACTTTGTTCATCAGTTGTCCCTTCCTCTATGGAAACCAGCGAAACCGGTTCACGCGCCCACGTGGCCCGCAAGCCCGCCGCATCATTCTATGCATGCACGGCGATGCCTGCGTCGAGGCGCGCTGTTTTTATGTCGCGGCCAACCGCCACGAGATGCCTGAAAGGGTACGATGCGGCGCGGATGCGGCACAATACGCAAAAATACATAAGCGTTTGCCTCCGCTTGCCCGCGCCATGCCCGCTCTCGATTACCAGACTGCCTTCCACCTCGCGCCGCTCGGCCTCGTCCTGTCGCGCGACCGCGTGATCGAGGACTGCAACGACGCGCTCGCGTCGATCTTCCGCTGCGCGCGGGCCGACCTGATCGGGAAATCGTACGAGGTGCTGTACCCGTCGACGGACGAATTCCAGCGCATCGGCGAACGGATCGCGCGCGTGATGGCTGCGAACGGCATCTACTCGGATGACAGAATCATGAAGCGGGCGGACGGCGAGCTGTTCTGGTGCCACGTCACCGGCCGCGCACTCGACCGCACCGCGCCGCTGGCGGCGGGTGTGTGGACCTTCGAGGATTTGAGCGCGACGCGCCGGGTCGCCGTCGAACTGACCCCGCGCGAGCGCGAGATTGCCGCGCAGCTCGCGACCGGCAAGACCAGCAAGCAGATCGGGCGGGTGCTCGACATCAGCTCGCGCACGGTCGACATCTATCGCGCACGGCTGATGCGCAAGTACGGGACCAACAATACGCCGGAACTGCTGCAGCGCCTGCTCGGGCAGTGACCGACGGCGGCCGATTCGGGAAACGACGGGCATGGCGTATCGCCGGCGAGCTGGTGCCGGCCTCGCCGTATCGGCGCTCAACCGATCTTCGTCGCGAGCGAGCGCTCGATCGTGTCGCGCAGCAACTGGGGCAGCGGCACCGACTTGCCGAGCGCGTAGTCGACCCACACGCAGCGCGCTTTGCCGCGCGCATAGAGGTGCTGCGGATCGTCGGCGCGCGTCAGCTCGAAACCGGTGTCGAAGCTGCTGCGGCCAGGTTTCGCAGCCGACATCCTCGCGATCACGTCACCCGGATAGTGCAGTTGCTTGAGAAACTCCATCGACGCGGTGACGATGACGGGCCCCTGCCCCTCGCCGTTGCCGCCGGCGATGCCGAGTTCCTCGAACCACGAGATCCGCGCCTGCTCCATGTAGCGGAAATAGACCGTGTTGTTCACATGGCCGAACGCGTCCATGTCGCCCCAGCGGATCGGCATCGACATCTCAAAAACGGGTGAATAATCGCTCATTGCAGTCTTCTTTGTTGCTGAATGTCATCCGCTCAGGCGAGGCCGAAGCCATCGTCGGCGGAGATAATCGAGCCATTGATGAACTGCGACTCGTCGGCCGCGAGCAGCAACAACAGCCCGTCGAGATCCTGCGGCTTGCCGACGCGCCGGCGCGGCAGCATCGACTGCAGCTTCTGGCCCTGCTCGGTTTCCCACAGGTAATGATTGATTTCGGTATCGATATAGCCCGGACAGATCGCGTTGACGTTGATCCCGTGGCGCCCCCATTCGAGCGCCATCGCGCGCGTCATCTGCACGACCGCGGCCTTGCTCATCGCGTACAGCCCGATCTGCGGAAACACGCGCAGCCCGGCCACCGACGCAATGTTGATGATCCGGCACGGCGGCTTGCCGTTGCCGCTTCCGTTCGCGCGCATGATCATCCGCTTCGCGACTTCCTGCGCGACGAAAAATGCGCCGCGCGTATTGGTGTCGAATACGAACTCGAAATCCGCCGGCGTCACGTCGACGAGCTTCTGCATCGTCGACACGCCCGAATTGTTCACGAGGATGTCGATCGTGCCGGCTTCCGTCTCCGCGTGCGCGACCGCCGCCTTGATGCTCTGGACGTCGGTGACGTCGAGCGACACGACGTGCGCGGCGCCACCCGCCGCCTCGATCTCGGCACGCAGCTCCTTCAGGCGCTCGACGCGACGGCTCGCGAGCACGACCTTCGCACCGGCCTGCGACAGCACCTGCGCAAAGCGCTGCCCGAGGCCACTCGACGCGCCCGTGACCAGCGCAACCTTGCCTTCCAGATTGATCGACCGACCCATTTGCACTTCCCCTTTCGATGTCGTTTCGCCGCCACGGGCAGCACGGCCCGAGCGGCATTACCCTAGCACGAAAATAGAACGATCGTGCTAATCTAGTCGCATGCTGTTGCGGCAAGCGTTTCGTTTCGCAGACAATACGCTCCCGAATAAAAGCATTCTAACGGTTAGAGGAACGCCAATGACCCCCGCAAGCCTCATCGAGCAATACGGCCCGCGCGAATCGATGGAATACGACGTCGTGATCGTCGGCGGCGGCCCCGCCGGGCTGTCGGCGGCGATCCGGCTCAAGCAGCTGGCCGCCGAGAAAGGCACCGAGATCGGCGTGTGC